>DASUNK010000650.1:0-3112 GCA_036277195.1 Longimicrobiaceae bacterium
ATCCCGGCGCTGGCGAAGCTCGCCGCCATCCGCCGCCGCTCCCGCGCGGAGACGTGGCCGGCCGCGATGCGTAGCAGCGCGCCGATCGCCTCGCGGGCCGCCCTCTCGAATCGGTCGGGGTGATCCATTCATGTCCTCCGCGCCGGTGAGAGCCGTTCGTCTTGCGCCCCTTGTTCCTGCGCCGCTAACTATTCGCGAAGGCCCTCAACCACCCTGCCGGAAAACTCTCAACCCACTTCAACCGCAGGACCTATCATGTTCTCCTTTCGTGTCTTAGGCGGTGCCACCCTGGAGAGCGACGACGGACCTGTCCACGGGCGCGCGGCCCACAAGCGGCGCCTGGCCCTACTGGCGGTGCTGGCGGTGGCCCGGGGACGGACGGTTGCGCGCGAGCGGCTGGTTGGGCTGCTCTGGCCGGACACCCCCTCGCAGGCGGCGAGGCACAGCCTCTCCGAGTCCCTCTCCGTCCTGCGCCGCGAGCTGGAGGAGGACGTCTTCGTCTGCGTGGGCGACGACCTGGCGCTGAACCTGGCCCGGGTGTCGTGCGACCTCGCGGCGTTCGAGGCGGCGCTGGAGGCCGGAGACCCGGCGGGCGCGGTGGCCGTCTACCACGGGCCCTTCCTGGACGGGTTCTACGTCTCCGAGGCGCCGGACTTCGAGCGGTGGGCGGAAGGGGAGAGAGAGCGGTTGGGTAGGGCGTACGCGACGGTGCTGGAGAGCCTGGCGGAGGAGCGGGAGGCGAAGGGGGATGTCAGGGGCGCGGCGGAGTGGTGGCGTCGCCTGGCGGCGCACGATCCGTACAGCTCGCGCGTGGCGCTGCGCCTGATGAGGGCGCTGGAGGCCGCGGGGGAGCGCGAGGCCGCGCTGCGGCACGCGACGGTCCACGAAGCGTTCCTGCGCGAGGAGTTGGAGACCGAGCCGTCGCCGGAGGTGCGGGCGTTCGTGGAGCGGCTGCGGGCTGCGCCGGCGCCGGTTGCCTCCGTCGCGGCGCCGGACCGGGAGGAAGCGAGGCAGGGACCCGCGTCGGAAGCGGGCGGTGGTCACGGGGAACCGGCCCCCGACGGCGGGGTCGTCGCGGTGGACCGCGCGCCCCCCGCGGCTGTGCGGGCGACGGACGCCGGTGCGGCGGTGCAGGCGGGGAGTCCGGCGCCGGCTTCAGTTCCGCCGCCAGACGGCGCCGAACGGCGCACCGCCGCCGTCTGGCTGGCGGATGTGGTGGACTACTCGGCGCTGCTGGCGCGCGACTCCGCGGCGGCGGCGGCCCTCCTAGCGGTCCTCCAGGACGTGGCGCGGCGGGAGGTGCGCCGCGCGGGCGGGCACGTGGTGGAGTTCATCGGTGACGCGGTGCTGGCGGAGTTCTCCGACACCGCCGCCTGCGCCCGGGCGGCCGTCCGTCTGGTGCTGGGAGTCGAGAAGCGCGCGCGTGAAACCGGTGCGTCGGCCACGCTGCGGGTGGGCATCCACGTCGGTGAGGTGGCGACCGCGGACGACGGCGGGATCTACGGTGAGCCGGTGAGCGTGGCGTCGCTCCTGCAGGCCCGGGCCGAGCCCGGCCAGGTGCTGGTCTCCGCCGAGGTGAAGGACCAGCTCCTTGGAGCGGCGGAGTTTCGCTTCGCGGGGCGCGGCCTGGTGACGGTGCCCGGGCGGGCAGATCCCGTCCCGACTTTCGATCTCCAGCTGGAACGGAAAGCCGGCCGGGCGCCACCGGGCGAGGCCGGGGCACCCGCGCCCCGCCGGCGACGGCTCATCCCCGGGCTGCTGGCGGCGGGCTCCATCGCGGTGATCGTCGCCGTGGCCGTGCTGCTCAGCGGTCGTGGCCGCGCGCGGGATGCCGGCTCCGGCAACCCCAGCCTCGATCCGAATCGGATCGCCATCCTCTACTCCGTCCCCGACTCCACGGACCCATTCCTCCGCTCGCTGGCCAAAGGGTTCACCGACCACCTGATCTACGAGCTGAGCCAGGTGGAGGCCCTGGACGTGGTGCCGCCGAGCGGAGTGCGCCAGTTCCGCGATGGCGCGGTGGGCACCGACAGCGTGGCGCGCGCGCTCCGCGCGGGAACGCTGCTGGAGAGCAGTCTGTCGCGCTCGGGCGACCGCCTGCTCCTGTTCCTCCACCTCATCGACGCGGCATCCGGGGAGCGGCTGCGCACGACGAAGCTGGAAGCTCGGATGGGAGACCCGTTCGAGCTGGAGGAGAAGCTCGCCCAGGAGGCGTCGAGATTCCTGCGCTGGCGGCTGGGTCGATCGCTAGAGGTGCGCACCCACAGCTCCGGGACGCGCAGCGTGCGCGCGCGCGAGCGGGTGTTCTTGGCCGAGCGGGCGCGCGAAGACGCGAAGACGCGGGCCAATCAGGCGGATATTCTGGAGCAAGCTCTGGCGCTCCGCCTCTACGCCCAGGCGGATTCCTTTTTGATCGAGGCCGAGGAGGCCGATCCGCGGTGGCCCGAGCCGTCCGCGCTGCGGGCATGGATCGCGATCGAGCGGGCCGATCGCCCGCACACCGACGTGGAACGGCTGCTGGGCGAAGCCCTGGGCCACGCCGAGCGGGCGCTGCAGCGGGGGATCGACCGGGTCCGCGTGCTGGAGATCCAGGGGAACGTCCGCTGGCGGCTCGCCAATCTCCCGCAGCATGCCGATTCGGCCGAGTGGCTGAGGGACGCGGCGAGCCGCGACCTGCGTGCAGTGATTGACGCCGAGCCCCGGAACGCGGCCGCCATGAGCATTTACAGCCAGGTCCTGCGCTTCCAGGGCGACCACCTGGGCTCATACCTGATGGCGGACCGGGCGCGCAAGGCCGATGCGTACCTGCTGCGCGCCAACGTGGTGTACGACCGCCTGTTCCGGAGCGCCGTGGCCTTCGGCCGGTGGGACCTGGCGCGGAAGCACTGCGCGGAAGGAGCGCGTGAGTTCCCCGACGACTGGCGGTTCGTGGAGTGCCGGCTGGTGATTCTCGGCCTGAACGACAGCGAGCCGCCCGACGTGGGGGCGGCCGAGGCCGCACTTCGGGCGATCGACGCGAAGGACCCTCCCGCCGCCTCCGTCGCGAGCCCGTACTCGCCGTTCTACCGGCAGTTGCTCTTCGCGGCCGTGCTCGCGCGCGCGGGCCAGACCG
>DASUNK010000651.1:0-2213 GCA_036277195.1 Longimicrobiaceae bacterium
GGTAACGGTCGTCCAGCCCGTAGATGGTGGTGTTGTACTGGTCGTGCGAGCGGATGGTGAAGAGCCGCAGCTCGCCCGGCTGCAGCCGCACGTCCGGGAGCGGCACCGGCTGGAACTGCGCCTTCCCGGTCTCGGTGGCCCACTCGCGGTGCGCCGCCGGGTTGCGCAGCACGAAGCCGCCCGGCTCGCGCACCCGCCGATTGTAGTCCTTGAAGGCGGGAATGGCCTCCTCCACCAGGTCGCGGATGCGGTCGTAGTCGCCCGCCAGCGCGTCCCAGTCCACCCCGCCGCCGTCCGGGAGCGCGGCCTTCGCCAGCCCGGCCACGATGGCGGGCTCGCTGCGCAGCTGCGGCGAGGCGGGACGGTTGCCGCCGCGCGAGGCGTGCACCACGCTCATCGAGTCTTCCACCGTCACGAACTGCGGCCCGGCGGCCTGCACGTCCAGCTCGGTGCGCCCCAGGCAGGGCCAGATCATGGCCTCGCGCCCGTGCACCAGGTGGCTGCGGTTGAGCTTGGTGGCCACGTGCACGCAGAGGTCGACGCGCCCCAGCCCCTCGGCCACCAGCTCCGTGTCCGGCGAGGCGTTGAGGAAGTTGCCGCCCATCTGCATGAAGAAGCGGATCTTCCCCGCGGCCATCGCCTTGATGGTCTCCACCACGTCCAGCCCGCGCTCGCGCGGCGCGCGGAAGCCGAAGAGGGCCTCCAGCCGGTCGAGGAAGGGGTCGGGCGGGTCGCAGGTGATCCCCACGGTGCGATCGCCCTGCACGTTGCTGTGGCCGCGCACCGGGCAGGCGCCGGCGCCGGGGCGCCCCACGTTGCCGCGCATCAGCAGCAGGTTGGCGATGGCGACGATGTTGTCCACCGCGTTCTCGTGCTGGGTGAGCCCCATCGCCCAGCAGACGATGGTGGCGCGCGAGCGGATGTAGATCTCCGAGGCGGGGCGGATCTCCGCCTGGGTGAGCCCGCACTGCGCCTCGATGTCGGCCCAGGCGGTGGCCTTGAGATCTTCCACCAGCTCGTCCCATCCCACGCAGTGGGCGCGGATGAAGCCGTGGTCCACCACCCGCCCCACGGCGGTCTTCTCCGCCTCCAGCACGTGCTTCATCATCCCCTTGAGCACCGCCACGTCCGAGCCCGGCAGGGGCTGCAGGTAGAGGGTGGCGATCTCGGTGCCGTGCCCCGCCAGGGTGGCGCCCACCTCCTGCGGGTGGGTGAAGCGCTCCAGCCCCCGCTCGCGCAGCGGGTTGACGGCCACCACCTGGGCGCCGCGCCGCCGCGCCGCCTGCAGGGCGATGAGCATGCGGGGATGGTTGGTCCCCGGGTTCTGGCCGATGACGAAGATGGCGTCGGCCTTCTCGAAGTCTTCCAGCTGCACGGTGCCCTTCCCCACGCCGATCGTCTGCCGGAGCCCGTGCCCGCTGGATTCGTGGCAGAGGTTGGAGCAGTCGGGGAAGTTGTTGGTGCCGTACATCCTCCCGAAGAGCTGGTAGAGGAAGGCGGCCTCGTTGCTGGTGCGGCCGGAGGTGTAGAAGGCGGCCTGGTCCGGGTGCTCCAGCGCGCGCAGCGCCTCGCCGGCGCGGGCGAACGCCTCGTCCCAGCCGATGGCCTCGAAGTGGTCGCTCCCCGCGCGGCGGAGCACGGGGTGGGCGAGCCGCCCCTGCTGCTCCAGCCACCAGTCGCTGCGGGAGAGGAGGTCGGCCACCGGGTGCCGGGCGAAGAACTCGGGGGTGACGCGCTTCCTGGTGGCCTCGGCGGCCACGGCCTTCGCGCCGTTCTCGCAGAACTCGAAGCGGGAGCGGTGCTCACGGGGCTCGGGCCAGGCGCAGCCGGGGCAGTCGAAGCCGTCCTGCTGGTTCATCACCCGCAGCGCCTTGACGCCCGCGGCCACGGCCTTCTCGCGCACCAGCGCCTTGGCGGTGCTGACGATGGAAGCCATGCCGCCGGCCGGCTTGTCGCTCTTGCCGTGGGGCGGCGGGGTCTCGGCGGGCGGGCGCGGCTCGGACATCCGGTGCGGAGGCGGGGGCGCAGGTGGTGTAAGGCGTTGCGTGGAAAGGTGGATCGGTGCGGCGGAGGGCGCAAGTGGGGCGGCGCCGAGCCCGAAGGCGGCCTCGGCGGAGAACGCCTGCCACAGCACGTTGCCGCGAAGAAGCCGCCCCCGCGCGGGCGGGGGCGGCTCCGGTGTGGCCGGGCCCTGCGGCGTGCTCAGCTCACCC
>DASUNK010000652.1:0-11677 GCA_036277195.1 Longimicrobiaceae bacterium
TGCAAAAGCAGTTAGAAAGACGAGCGAGAAACTCAGGATGGATATGATCGATCTCATGGTGGGGGAAGAGCATCGGGATTGATCGAACCGACTCGGAAAAATCAAGATGACTTTCTCGCAAACCGAGGGCAAGCTCCGTCTAGCGGACTCCGCTTGCTCAGGCGCGCTTTCTGCAACGGCCCCGGCGCGCTAATCTGTCTCGTTGCACACCCGGCGCGCCGTGCGCCGGTTCGCGTTTCACACCCCCGCCGCACCGCCCCAGGAGGCGCCCCGGTGAGCGACGACCGGCTCTGGTACAAGGACGCGGTTTTCTACGAGCTCCACGTCAAGGCCTTCCAGGACGGCAAGGACGACGGCGTGGGCGACTTCAAGGGCGCCATCCAGCGCCTCGACTACGTGCAGTCGCTCGGGGTGGACGTGATCTGGCTCCTCCCCTTCTACCCCTCGCCGCTGCGCGACGACGGCTACGACATCGCCGACTACTACGGCGTGCACCCCAACTACGGCACCGTCGAGGAGCTGCAGCGCTTCCTCGACGAGGCCCACCAGCGCGGCCTGCGCGTCATCGCCGACCTGGTGCTCAACCACACCTCCAGCGACCACCCCTGGTTCCAGCGCGCCCGCCGCGCGCCGAAAGGCTCTCCCGAGCGCAATTTCTACGTCTGGAGCGACGACGACACCCAGTACAAGGAAGCCCGCATCATCTTCACCGACACCGAGCCCAGCAACTGGACCTGGGACCCGGTGGCCGGCCAGTACTACTGGCACCGCTTCTTCGCCCACCAGCCCGACCTCAACTGGGACAACCCCGAGGTCAAGGAGGCCATGTTCCGGGTGATGGAGTTCTGGCTGGAGCGCGGGCTCGACGGCTTCCGCGCCGACGCCGTGCCCTACCTCATCGAGCGCGAGGGCACCATCTGCGAGAACCTCCCCGAGACGCACGACATCCTCAAGGAGTTCCGCGTGCGCCTGGAGGAGAAGTTCCCCGGGCGCGTCCTGCTGGCCGAGGCCAACCAGTGGCCCGACGACGTCCGCCCCTACTTCGGCGACGGCGACGAGTTCCACCTGGCGTTCCACTTCCCCCTGATGCCGCGCATCTTCATGGCCGTGCGGCAGGGGATCCGCAAGCCGATCGTGGAGATCATCGAGCGCACCCCCGAGATCCCCCCCGAGTGCCAGTGGTGCATGTTCCTGCGCAACCACGACGAGCTCACCCTGGAGATGGTGACCGACGAGGAGCGCGACTACATGTACCGCGAGTACGCGGCCGACCCCCGCATGCGCCTGAACCTGGGGATCCGCCGCCGGCTGGCGCCGCTGATGGAGAACGACCGGCGCAAGATCGAGCTGCTCAACTCCATCCTCTTCACCATGCCGGGCTCGCCGGTCCTCTACTACGGCGACGAGATCGGGATGGGCGACAACATCTGGCTGGGCGACCGCGACGGGGTGCGCACCCCCATGCAGTGGTCGCCGGACCGCAACGGCGGCTTCAGCCGCGCCGAGCCGGCCCGCCTCTACCTCCCGGTGATCTCGGACTCGGTGTACGGCTTCCAGGCCATCAACGTGGAGGCGCAGGAGCGCTCGCCCTTCTCGCTGCTGAACTGGATGAAGCGGTTGATCCGCGTGCGCAAGCAGCACCGCGCCTTCGGCCGCGGCTCCATCCTCTTCCTGCAGCCCGACAACCCGCACGTGCTGGCGTACCTCCGCGAGTACCGCGGCGACGTGATCCTGGTGGTGAACAACCTCTCCGAGGCGGCGCAGGCGGTGCGGCTCGACCTGGCGCGCTTCGCCGGCTATACGCCGGTGGAGCTGCTGGGCGAGACGGCGTTCGTCCCGATCGAGGAAGCCCCCTACCCGCTCACCCTCAGCCCGTACGGCTTCTTCTGGTTCGCCCTGCGCAAGCTGCGCCCCGCGGGCGAGGAGGACTACTGGCACTTCCCCGAGGAGTGGGCGCGGCAGGAGGCCGAGCTGGTGGCCGACCCCGACGCGGTGGCCGAGGTGTTCGGCGCGCTCCCGCGCGAGTGGCTGCTGCGGCAGCGCTGGTTCCGCTCCAAGGCGCAGGAGGTGAACGAGCTCTGCCTGCACGACCACGGGGTGCTGCACGCGGAGCGGGCGCCCAACATCGTGCTCGCCGTGCTGGAGGTGCGCTTCGCCGGGGGCGCGCGCGACCTCTACCTCCTCCCCGCCACCTTCCACCCGGTGGCGGCGCCCGGCGCCGGTCCCGAGCCGCTGGTGACGCACGCCACCCTGCGCGGCGAGGCGCGCGTCTACGAGGCGGTGGGCGAGCGGCGCATCGCCGGCACCCTGCTGGACGCGGTGGCGTCGGAGCGCACCGTGGCCGGGCGCACCGGCGCCTTCGCCGGGCACCGCACCGGGGCCGTGGACCTGGCGGAGCCGCCGCGCGGCCCGGTGCGGCAGATCGGCGCCGAGCAGTCCAATACCTCGCTGGTGTTCGGCGACCGGCTGGTGATGAAGATCTACCGCAAGCTGGAGGCGGGGACCAACCCGGACCTGGAGGTGTCGCGCTTCCTGGTGGAGCGCGCCGGCTTCCGCTCCGTCCCGGCGCTGGCGGGGTGGCTGGACTACACCCCCCGCCGCGGCCAGCCGCACGCGGTGGCGGGGGTCTTCACCTTCGTCCCCAACCAGGGCGACGCCTGGAGCGTGGCCCAGCGGGCGCTGGAGCGCTACCTCTCGGCGGCGTCGCGGAGCGCGGCGGACCCGGAGACGGTCACCGGGCGCGAGGCGGTGCGCCGCATGGCGGGCGACTTCTTCCCCGCGGTGCAGCGGCTGGGAGCCACCACCGCGCGGCTGCACCTGGCGCTGGCCTCGGCCGGGCCGGACGAGCCCGCCTTCGCCCCCGAGCCGGTGACGGACGCGGACGCGCAGCACTGGGTGGAGGGGTTCCGCGCCACGGTCGACGCGGTGCTGCGCGACCTGGGGCGCCGGCTCGACGCCATCCCCGGCGCCTTCCCGCACGCGGTGCAGGCGTCGCTGGGGCACCTGGTGCGCGGCGCGCCGGACCTGCGCCACCGCGGCGAGGACCTGCGCCTGCTGGTGGCCGCCGGCACGGTGAAGGTGCGGCTGCACGGCGACTACCACCTGGGCCAGGTGCTGCGCGGCACCGAGCCCGCGCCCGACGGCTCGGAGTGGTACGTGCTGGACTTCGAGGGCGAGCCGGCGCGCCCGCTGGAGGAGCGGCGCCGCAAGCACTCGCCGCTCAAGGACGTGGCGGGGATGCTGCGCTCCTTCGACTACGCGGTGCGGGTGGCCATGCACGACTTCCGCACCGACGACCTGGGCGTGCGCATGGCGCTGGAGCGCTGGGCGCGGGCGTGGGAGCGCGCCGCGCGCGATCTCTTCCTAGGCGCGTACTGGGAGACGGTGGGCGACGCGCCGATCGTCCCGCGCGACCCCGCCGTGCGCGACCGCGTGCTCGCCGTCTTCGAGCTGGAGAAGGCCGTCTACGAGCTGGGGTACGAGATGAACAACCGGCCGGACTGGCTCTGGGTGCCGGTGGAGGGGATCCGCGCGGTGCTGGAGGGTCGCGGGGGATGACGCCGTTCGTCTACAACCTCTTCCCCCGCCTGGTGGGCCCGGTGGACCGCTGGCCCGAGCACGCGCGGCGGGCGCGCGGCATGGGGTTCGACTGGCTCTTCGTGAACCCCTGGCACTACCCCGGCTTCTCGGGGAGCCTGTACGCGGTGAAGGAGTACGGCCGGCTCAACCCCGCCTTCGTCCCCGCGGGCCAGGAGGGGCGCGGGCTGGAGCCCCTGCGCGAGGCGCTGGCGGCCATCGCCGCGCTGGGGATGCGGCCGATGATGGACCTGGTGGTGAACCACACCGCCAAGGACTCCCCGCTGGTCGAATCCCACCCCGAGTGGTACCGCTGGGACGCGCCCGGGCAGGTGCACAGCCCCTCGGTGCGCGAGGCGCACGATCCCTCGCAGGTCACCGTCTGGGGCGACCTGGCGGAGATCGACAACGAGCCGCCCCGCGGGCGGGTGGAGCTCTGGCGCTTCTGGGCCGGCGTGGTGCGCGACGCGCTGGCGCTGGGCTTCCGCGGCTTCCGCTGCGACGCGGCGTACAAGGTGCCCGCGCGCCTCTGGCGCTACCTGATCGACGAGGCGCGCTCCGTGGACCCGGAGGTGGTGTTCTTCGCCGAGACGCTGGGCGCGCCGGCGGAGGAGGTGGAGGGGCTGGCCGGGGCGGGGTTCGACTTCTTCTTCAACTCCAGCAAGTGGTGGAACTTCAGCGAGCCGTGGGCGCTGAAGCAGCACGAGGAGCTGCGCCGCATCGCCCCCTCCATCGCCTTCCCCGAGAGCCACGACACCACCCGCCTGGCCGCCGACACGGGGGGCGACGCGGCGGTGCAGCGGCAGCGCTACGCCTTCGCCGCGGCCTTCTCGGCGGGGGTGATGATCCCCGTCGGCTACGAGTTCGGCTTCCGCACCCAGGTGAACGTGGTGGAGACGAAGCCCACCGACTGGGAGCGGCGGCGGATGGACCTGCGCCCCTTCGTCACCCGCGTCAACCGGCTGAAGGCGCGCCACCCCGTGCTCCAGGGCGAGGGGGTGCTGCGCGCGCCGCTGGGGCTGCACGAGGAGGTGCTGGTGCTGGAGCGCCGCGCCTCGGACGAGCCGCGCGCCCCGCGCGGGTGGATCCTGGTCAACAAGTCGTCGGGCGAGGAGCGCCGGGCGCACCCCGCCCGCTTCGCGCCCGCGGCGCTGGTGGCCGGGGCGGGGTACCGCCTCTTCCGCGTCTGCCGCGACGGCGCGCCGGAGGAGGGCGAGCCCGTCCCCCAGGAGCTGGCGCTGGAGCGCGCCGAGGTGGCGTTCCTCCTCCCCGCCGTGCCCCATGCCTGAATCGCCGGTGACGGCGCGGCGGGCCAGCGGCATCCTGCTGCACCCCACCTCGCTCCCCGGCCCCGGCATCGGCGGGGTGGGGGAGGAGGCGCACCGCTTCGTGGACTGGCTGCGGGCTGCGGGTCAGTCGCTCTGGCAGGTGCTCCCGCTGGTGCCGCCGGACGAGAGCGGCTCGCCGTACAACGGGCTCTCGGCCATGGCCGGGAACACCCTCCTCCTCTCGCCCGCGCTGCTGGCGGACGACGGGCTGCTGGAGGCGGACGAGGTCCCCTGCCCGGACGGGCTCCCCGGCGACTGCCTGGAGCTGCGCGAGGTGGCGCGGTGGAAGGACCGGCTGCTGCGCCGCGCGCACGGCGCCTACCGCGCCGGCTGGGCGCCCGCGCTGCGCCGCGCCTTCGCCGGCTACCGCGACGCGCAGGGCGACTGGCTGCGCGACTACGCCCTCTTCCGCGCCCTGCGCGAGCACCACGGCGGCGCGCCCTGGACGGAGTGGGACGCCCCGCTGCGCCGGCGCGACCCCGCCGCCCTGGCCCGCGCCGCGGCGGACCTGGAGGACGAGGTGGAGCGCCACGCCTTCGGCCAGTTCCTCTTCGACCGCCAGTGGGGGGCCCTGCGCGCGTACGCCCGCGCCGCCGGGGTGCGCCTGATGGGCGACGTGCCGATCTTCGTGGCCCACGACAGCGCCGACGTGTGGGCCCACCCCGAGCTCTTCGAGCTCGACGGCGACGGCCGCCCCACCGTGGTCTCCGGGGTGCCGCCGGACTACTTCAGCGCCACCGGGCAGCGCTGGGGGAACCCGCTCTACCGCTGGGACGAGATGGCGCGCACCGGCTACCGCTGGTGGACGGAGCGCTTCCGCCGCACGCTGGAGCACGTGGACCTGGCGCGCATCGACCACTTCCGCGGCTTCGAGGCGTACTGGGAGGTGCCGGCGGAGGAGCCCACGGCGCTGCGCGGGGAGTGGCGGCCGGGGCCGGGGGAGGCGCTCTTCGCGGCGGTGGAGCGCGAGCTGGGTCCGCTCCCGCTGGTGGCCGAGGACCTGGGGATCATCACCCCGGAGGTGGAGGCGCTGCGCGAGGCGCTGGGGTTCCCCGGGATGCGCGTGCTCCAGTTCGGCTACGGCGACGCCGACCCGGCCAGCCCGCACCGGCCGGAGAACCACCCGCGCAACGCGGTGGCGTACACCGGCACGCACGACAACGACACCGCGCTCGGCTGGTGGCGCACCGCCCCGGAGGCGGCGCGCGCGGCGCTGGGCGGCGACGGCGGCGACGTGCACTGGCGGATGATCGAGCGGGCGCTCGCCTCGCCGGCGGCGGTGGCGATCCTCCCGCTGCAGGACGTGCTGGGGCTGGGGAGCGAGGCGCGGATGAACACGCCCGGGACGGTGGAGGGGAACTGGGAGTGGCGCTTCCGCGAGGGCGACCTCACGCCGGAGCTCGCCGGGCGCCTGCGGGAGCTGACCCGGGCGTCGGGACGGGCGTGAGCGTCCCGATCCCCCTGACGAGGAGGAGCGAGATGACGGACGAAACGCTGCAGGGTGGGCCGGTGAAGGTGGAGGTGACCGGGCTCCAGCCCGAGGTGGGGGCCACGCGTGTCTTCGGCAAGGTGCGCGGCGGGCCCGGTGCGCCGGGGACGCCGATCCGGCTGCGGTTCGTCCTGTTCGGCCAGCGTGGCCAGACGCTGGGGAGCAAGACCATCTCCGTCCCCACGCCCAAGCCGGGGGAAGCCACGCCGCTCGACTTCGAGGTCACCACCTCCATGCTCGCTACCGACCTCTCCTGGGAAGTGGTCCCGTAGCGAAGCTTTACCAGATCCGAGGGATTTCGTACGCGTCGAGCGTGGGGTCTGCGCTCACCACGCTTGCGCCTTCGACGGTCGCCTGGGCGACGAGCATGCGGTCGAACGGGTCGCGGTGGTGGAAGGGCAGTGAGGCCAGCGCGATCACGTGTTGAGGAAGGATAGGGAGGAGCTCGATGGCGTTCGCGCGCAGCTCACCCGGGACGAGCTGCTCGAAGGGCGCATGCAGGCTGAGCTTGCCGAGGCTCACCTTGATGGCCACTTCCCAGGCGCCGGCCATGCTGAAAAGGCGTTGGTTCGAGAGATCCTCGATGGCGCTGCGCGCCTGCGCGCTGAGCCGCTCGTTTCCGCCCAGGAACCAGAGGAGGGCGTGAGTATCGAGGAGGAGCTTCACCGCTCGTAGGGAGCGAAGTCCTCCAGCGGCGCGTCGAAGTCAGCCGCCATGGTGAACAACCCGCGAGCGCTGCCGAAGCGGGGGCGGCCCTGCGACTCCACGGGAACGAGGCGGACGGCAGTGCCGTCCTCGCGCGCGATGACCACCTCTTCTCCGCGCGAAGCCTCGTGGATCAGCTCCGACAGCCGAGGCCGTGCCTCGTCGACGTTCAGCGTGTACATACGCTTTCCTTCTGGATGCAAGGCTGTTCGCCCCAATATACGTCTGGGATCAACCGGCTGCCCAGGGCCGCTGTTCAGGAGCGGCTATACGAGGTCTTCTGGATCCGTGCCGGCAGTCTCCGCCTCCAGCTCGGCGAGGTTCTGCTTCACCCGCTCCAGCATCTCCGCGTACTTCCCGGCCGGCGTATCCATCGTCAGGTCCGCGAGCGTAGCCGCGGCCTGCTCGTGAGCGCTGATGGCCTTCTGCAAGGCGAGCTTCTTGTTGTCCTGTGGCTCCATGTCGCAGCCCTCCTTTCTCCGGGCCGCCCGATGCAACAAGAGAGCCTGCTGCGGAGACCGCTGCACAGGGTCGGGGCTCAGGGGCGGCGCGACAGGATGACGATCGTCCGCGCCGAAGCGGGAATGCGCTCCGCGAACGCCTCGTGCGGCCCCGGCCGGCCCGCGGGCATCACGTCCAGCACCACGTCTCCTTCTCCCGGACGCAGGAAGCGCCACTTCCCGCCGCCGCCTTCTCCCGCTTCGAACCGCTCCGCGCTCGCCTCGAACACGCGCGCCACGGCGCCACGGTAGAAGTCCACCACCCGCGCCGGCGGGTCGGCGCTCGCGAATCCATCCCAGGTGATGTGTGTTCCATCCGTGCCGTAGACGCGCTGCTGGCCCAGGTGCACCGCTCCCGGGTAGGCGGGGAGCGGGAGATCGGGGGGAGCGTCCGTGTCGTTCCCGCGGTGCGTGCTGCACGCGGCCGCGAGGATGACGACGGAGAGAAGCCCGGCTGCGGCGCGCTTGCACATGTCGCCCTCCCGAGTTGGATTACGATTCAGGTATCGCTGCACGCGCGAGGATTTCCGTGATGAAGGGGGCCTTCGACTCCGTATAGGTCTCGCGGTCTCGCGGGAAGCGCGCGGCCAGCGCGGCCTTGAGGGCCGAGTACGCGGCGGCGTCCTCCGGGTGGGCGCGGAGGTGGTCGCGGAAGGCAAGGTGCCTGCGCCACTGGGGGCTCCCCACCTCGACCATGTGTACATGGTACGACCGCGGCGTGCCGCGCCGGAAGAACTCCCTCCCCGGAATCCCCTGCTCGCCCCGGTGGTCGTACCCGGCCGCCACCAGCGCGGCGATGTGGCGCTCCGGCCCCTCTCCCGGCGGGCGTCCGGCCAGGATGTCGAGCACCGGCTTGGCGGCCAGACCCGGCACGGAGGTGCTCCCGACGTGCTCCAGCCGCAGCGAGAGGCCGTGGGCTTCCAGCACCGGCGCCAGCCGCGCTGCCTCCGCGGCGAAGAGCCCGGGCCACGCCGGGTCGTACGGCGCCAGCCGCACCGTTCCCGATTCCAGGCCG
This sequence comes from Longimicrobiaceae bacterium, assembly GCA_036277195.1. GTDB lineage: Bacteria > Gemmatimonadota > Gemmatimonadetes > Longimicrobiales > Longimicrobiaceae > Longimicrobium. The sequence continues at coordinate 8,614 of DASUNK010000652.1, forward strand.
AGCGGCGAGTGGGTCATGAATCGGGATCCTTCGGAGGCGCGGCGATCGGCGGCCGGTCGGGCGTCCACCAGGCGTCGGGTGCGGCCGGCTCGGGCTGCGCGCGGCCCACGTCGTCCGTGCGGATGTGTGCGAAGATGAAGTTCTCGGATGGCACGGGCGCGCCGGCGAGGCGGCGGAGCATGGCGAGCTGGCCGGCGTGCGTCATGGCGTCGGAGAGCGGGCCCTGGAGGAACTGCTCGTCGGTGATGCTGGCCGTGAGCGAGCCGTCGGCGAAGTCGGCGTGCAGCGCCGCCAGCGTGGCGTGGAAGCGCTCGATCTCGGCGTCGAACTCCGGCAGCGGCCGCGGCCTGAACTCGCCGCCGTGCAGGAAGGTGCGCGCGTAGCCGATGACCGAGGTCATGTGGTACACCAGCTCGTGTGGCGTCCGCACGTTGGGCCCGGCACGGAAGCCGGCGAACGTCGCGGGCGCGCCGCGCAGCGCCTTCTGCGTTCGGTAGGCGAGGGCCGCCAGGAAGTGCTGGAGCAGGTGCCGGGACATGCCCACGGGATTCGGGAGACTTATTTGAAAACGCGGCAGCGGCGGCAGCCCAGCGGTTGAAACCGCGGGCAACGACTACGCGAAGTCCGCCTGCGCGGACTGCAGGGACGGTCGCGTGCGCTCCGGCACGCACCCTGTCATTCCGAGTGCCCGGCCACTACGAAGCAGCCGCTGCACCGATGCAGGCAGGGCCGAGGAATCTGGCCGAGGCATGGCTGGGAGCCGGGTGCGGAAGCTTCACCGTTGCGGCAGCTGCGAAGGACTACGGTTCAGCCAGGTGCGGTCTGCGCTCCGGTCGGCAACAGCCACGAAGAGTAGATTCCGCGCTCGTTCCTCGCACGGAATGACATCGGGCGCGGATAACGGCGGTGGAATCCCTGCGGGCAATCGGCGGGCGCGATGAATCGCCGATGAATCGCGCCCCTACGCGAGTCTTGGGTGCCCGATCGGTATGAATCCCGCCCGCCGTTCCAGCCGGAGCACGTCCTCGTCGGTGATGTCTCCCTGGCCGGTCTCGCGCAGGTGCGCCAGGGTCTCCGACCGCAGCTCCCGGAACCTGCGGACGAAGAGATAGCTCCTCAGCGCTCGCCCGACGATCTCACTGGCAGACACCCCCGTCGGCGCGGGTCGCCTCTTCGAGCGCGGACCGCACCTCGTCGTCGAGATCGACCGTGATACTGGAACCCACCGATGCACCTCCAGTTCGGGGATCGACCGTTCGCGGAAGCTAATCGAGCGCGCTGCCGTCGGACAAGCCGTGCACCAGCTCGTAATAGAGCAGCGGCACGCCGTGGTACGTGATGCCACCGGCCGGGCGGAACCCGCAGCGCGCGTAGAAGTCCCCGGCCCCCGCCGCCGCGTCGTAGGCGTCGAGGCGAACGGCGTCCGCCGGCCACTCGCGCGCGATGCGGATCACCTCCTCCAGGCACCGGCGGCCGACGCCGCGGCGCTGCCAGTCCGGCCGCACCGCCATGTTCGTCAGGTAGAGCGGGCGCCTGCACGGCGTGAAATAGGACACGTCGATCGCCCACGGCTTGCGCGTGCCGAGCTGGAAGACGCCGACCACCGCGCGCCCGCGCCGCGCCACCCACACCTGGCCCCGCCGCAGCTCGGAGAGCACGCCGCGCTCGGACGTCTCGCCCGACCAGTGGCCGCGCCCGTGGCGCGCGGTCAGGTCGCGGGCGGTGGCCGTGCGTAGCGCGGCGATCGCGGGCGCGTCCGCTTCCGTGGCGCGCGCGAACGCCAGGCGCAGGGTGGACGCGGCGGCGCGCGTGCTCACGCGCGCCGTCGAAGCCAGGCGCCTGCCAGGTACGCAACGCCGGTGGCGAGCGACACGGACGAGAACACGGCGAAGCGCGGCGGCACGGACGCACTGTCCCGTCCCAGCGCGACGAGCTCCGGTACGAGCACGAGTCCCCGGGCGGTGAAGACGGCGCCGATCACCCACAGGCCGAGCGTGAGCAGCGGCGGGCGGGCGGCGAGCCCTGCGCCCGCAAACGCGTACCACGCCCAGATCGCGAACAGGAGCGCCAGGCCGGCCGTCATCAGCGCAGGCACGGGAGATCCCCGCGCCGCCATGGGCGCCAGCTGCGGGGCGCCGAAGTACGCGTAGGCGCGCGGCCCGGCCGCGATGATGGCCAGGTGGAGGAGAGCGATGCCCGTGCTGAGCAGGCCGGCGGCGATGAGCCATCCCCGTGCCGGCGAGGGCGCCGGCGTCCTCGTCACCACCGCTCGTCGGCGGTGGGGCCGTAGATCGAGGGGAGCGGCACGTCGAGCAGGCGCAGGTACACGCTCAGCTGCCCGCGATGGTGGACGAGGTGGCTGATGTGGTTCCGCACGACCACCCCGCGCGGCGACGAGAAGAGCACCCGGTCGCCGTGCTTGAGCGACCACGTCACGTCGAGCTCGTCGTCCTGCACCGACGCCAGCGCCTCGCGCGACGCGTCGACGCCCTGGTCGAAGATTCCCAGCAGCGTCTCGGTGGTCTCGTAGCTATACCCGCCCGCTCCGGCCAGGTCCAGCTCCGTGTTGCGCAGCGTCTGCGCCACCCATCCGGGCATGATCGCCACCAGCTGGGCGAGGTGTCCCAGGGAGAAGGACTTCGGATGCGGCTTCCATTCGCCCTGCTCGCTCGGCACCCGCTCCAGCAGCCTGCGCGTGGTCGCCATCTCCTGCTCGAACTCGGGCAGCAGCCCCTCGCCGATGCTCATACGCGCTCCTCGCATGCCAGGGTGGAGGTTCGTCCGATCAGGTCCGCCGCGACTGCTTCAGCCGCTCGGGCTCGCGCAGCGAATCCAGCAGGTCGGCCACGGCCTGATGGCGCGGCGAAATCCCGTACAGGCTCAGGATCAGCTCGAAGGCGGTAGCGAAGTAGCTCCGGGGCTCACGGAAGTCCGCGTAGACGCGGCCCTGGAGGAGCAGCGGCAGGGAGGTCTTCTCGCTCCCCTCCAGCAGCAGCGGCAGCACGGTTTCCTTCTCCGCCTCGCTCCCCAGCATCCGGGTGCCGACCAGGTCGCCCTCCGCGGC
>DASUNK010000653.1:0-2920 GCA_036277195.1 Longimicrobiaceae bacterium
GGGCGGAGTCGGCGCTGGCGCGGCTGGAGGAGGCGCGCGCCGTCTTCGAGCGCCTGGGGACCCGTCCCGAGCTGGAGAAGGTGGAGGCGGACATCGCCGCCGTGCGCGGCGTCACCCTGCAGGAGAACCCATCCGGAGACGGGCCATGAGAGGCAAGCTCTTCGCCCTCCTGCTGCTGCTGGCGCTGCCGGCGGCGGGCGGGTGCGGCGGCAAGGAGGTGGTGGTGGGCGGGCAGAAGGAGGTGGACGCCCACGCCACCGGCGACGGCACCGGGGGAGGCGCTCCCTCGCTGGCGCCCGGCCCGCGGCAGTCGCTGCAGCTGGTCGGAGCGCAGGGCACCATCACCTTCGACGCGAGGGTGGAGCTGGTGAGCTCCGCGGGGTCGACCGAGCTCCTCGGTGACCCAGGGGCTGCCACGGTGCGCATCGACGGGCAGGACACCACGCTGCTGGTGAACGGGCGGGTGGAGGAGGATCGCTACACGGCGGTGCGGGTGACCTTCACCAGCGTGGAGGCCAACGTCATCGGTGGGCTCGGCGGCATCACGGGGACGGTGGCCGTGGACCTCGGCGTCGACGGCGTGACGGTGGTGCGGCCGGTGGACCTGGGCTCCTCGTCCGAGGACGCCGAGATCCTGATCGACCTCGACGCCTCGGAGTGGCTGCCCAACGCTTCCGGAGGATTGGTGGCCGAGATGATGTTTCGGGACGCGGTGAAGATCCGGCGGCTGGACTGACGGCCGGGGACATGAGGCCGCTGCATCGTTCGCATGAGAGATTCGCGTTTGGCACCGCGGTCCGGACCCGACAGATTGTCCCGGGAGCTGCGAATCACCCGATGACGATCTGAGATGACCCCCGCGGCGCAGGCGTTCTCCGATCTCTCCACCGCCCTGCTGGCGGACGCGTCCATCCGGCTGGGGGTGGCGCCGCGCCTGGCGCCGCAGGGGATCCGGCCGGTGGTGCCCGGCACGCGGCTGGCCGGCACGGCGCTTCCCGCGCGGCATTTCGGCAGCGTGGACGTGTTCCTGGAGGCGCTGGGCGATTGCGCCCCGGGCGACGTGCTGGTGGTGGACAACGCCGGCCGCGCCGACGAAGGGTGCGTGGGCGACCTCACGGCGGCCGAGGTGCGGGCGGCGGGCGGCGCGGGGCTGGTGGTGTGGGGGATGCACCGCGACACGGCCGAGCTGCGCGCGCTCGGCATCCCCGTCTTCAGCTACGGCTCGTTCCCGCGCGGCCCCGTCGAGCTCCGCGGGCGCACTTCGGACGCGCTCTCTTCCGCCCGCTTCGGCGAGCACCTCGTGGTCCGCGGCGACGTGGTGGCGGCGGACGACGACGGCGTGCTCTTCCTCCCCGGCGACCGCTGGGAGGAGATCGTCTCCGCCGCGCGTACCATCGCGGCGGCGGAGCGGCGGCAGGCGGACCTGATTCGCGACGGCGTCACGCTCCGCGAGCAGCTGCGCTTCGACCAGTACCTGGCCGCGCGCGCCGCGGACCCTGCCTACACCCTCCGCCAGCACCTCCGCGACGTCGGCGGCGCCATAGAGACGTAACTCCCCGGAGTTCCCTCCCTTTCGCACTCTCGCACTTTCGCACTCTCGCACTCCCGCCTGGGCAGACTCCTTGCGGAAGCCTATATTCGCGTCCCCCGCGGGGGCACCCGTATCTCCTGACCGGACGGAAGAGCATGCCTGCGTCGTCGTTCAACGAACTCGGCCTGCGCGAGCCGCTGCTGGCCGCGCTGGAGGAAGCCGGCATCGAGCGTCCCACCGCGCTCCAGGCCGCCGCCATCCCCGTGCTCCGCCGCGAGGGGAACTTCGTCGCCCGTGCCAGCAGCGGCTCGGGGAAGACGCTCGCCTACGCCCTGGGCGTGCTCGACCGCCTGGAGCCGCGCGAGCCCGCGGAAGCGGACGAGCCGGACGAGGACGAGGACGAGGACGGGGACGAGGAGAAGCCGGCCGCGGAAGCGGCGGCGGGAGGCGTGCGCCTGCTGGTGCTGGCCGCCACCCCGGAGCAGGCCGAGCGCGCGGCGCTCGGCATCGCGCCCTTCGTGCAGGCCGCGGGGCTCACCGTCACCGCCTCGCGCCGGGGGTGGGGCGCCACCCCGGCCGACGCCGACGTGCTGGTGGCCACGCCCTCCGAGGTGCTCGACGCCGTGCGCACCTCCGGCGTCAAGCTCGACGCGCTCGAGGCCGTGGTGGTCGACGGCGCCTCCGACATCGAGGCGCTCGGCGGGTGGGAGGCGCTGGAGACGCTCTTCGACAACGCCCCGCGCACCGCCCAGCGCGTGCTGGTGACCGCCGAGACCACCTCCGCCGTGGACGACCTGGTGGACCGCCGCGTGCGCCGCGCCCTGCGCTGGCCGCCGCAGGCCGCCGTCCCCGCGGCGGAGGAGGAGCCCACGGGCGTGGTGGGGTACGTGCTGGTCTCCGAGCGCGAGAAGGCGGACGTGGTGGCGCGCCTCATCGGCGGCGAGCGCGGCGGCGACGCGGCCCCCCTGCTGGTGTGCCGCACCGAGGAGCGAGCCGCCGGGGTGGCCGAGACGCTGGCCGTGCGCGGCTTCCTGGTGGGCGAGATCGACGACCCCGACGTGGACGTCGCCATCGCCGGCGGCCTCTCCTCGCTCGACCAGCTGGGCGAGGAGGCGGGCGAGCACCCGGGCACCGTCATCAGCTACGACGTGCCGCCGGACGAGGAGACGCTGCGGGGCCGCCACGGGGGCGAGATCACCGGCTTCGTCCTCTGCCAGCCGCGCGAGCTGCGGCACCTCCGCGAGATCGCCCGCCGCGCCGGGCTGGACCCGCGCCCCGCCGGCATCACCGGCGAGGACGCGGACCGCGGCTCCGACGTGCGCGCCTTCCGCGCGCTGCTGCGCCGGGCGCTGCGCGACGAGGACCTGGGTGCGCAGATGCTGGTGCTGG
>DASUNK010000654.1:0-2055 GCA_036277195.1 Longimicrobiaceae bacterium
CGGGACACCCCCGGCCACCCGCACCGCGTCGCCGTGCCGCGCGGCCCAGGCGCGCACCTCGGCGTCCAGCGGCCCCCCGCCCACGAAGAGCGCCCGCCAGGGGGCGTCCACGCGGTCCAGCACCGCCATCAGCAGCCGCACCCCCTTCTCCGGGACGAAGCGGCCGAGGAACCCCACCACCGGCGGCCCGTCGTCCCATCCCAGCTGCGTGCGGGTGCGGCGGCCCGCCGAGGGGTCCGGGCGGAAGGCGTCGGTGTCCACGCCGGGCGGGATCACCCGGTGCGGCAGGCCGCGGTAGCCGGGGCGGCCGCGCAGCGCCTCCGCCACCGTGTGCCCGAAGGCGATCCACCCGTCGGCGCGGCGCAGGGCGTAGCGCTCCACCCAGCCGAAGGGGGGTGGGTAGCGCTTGGGGAGATTCTGGAAGGTGGCGAAGACCAGTTTAGCCGTGGGGGGCGTCCAGCGCGCCACCTGCGCGGCGGAGAGCACGAACGGCTCCTCCCAGCAGTGCACCACGTCCCATCCCTCGCGCAGCAGGGCCCGCAGGCGGCGGCCGTAGAGCAGCGTATGCGTGGGACGGCCCAGGTGCACGGGCACTCCCACCAGCCGGCTGCGCTCGCCGGGGAGGGGCGCCAGCCGCAGCGGCCCGAAGTCGCCGTGGAACGTCTCGGGGGCGGCCGCCGTCACCTCCCACTCCCCCGCCCCGGCCGCGGCGAGCGCGTCCGCCAGGCGCCGGTTGGTCCCCACCACGTACGAGTGGCCGAGCGTCAGCAGCCGGCGGGGAGCGCTCACCCTCGCCATCCTGCCGGGGCAGCCCGGCGGTTGAAACCGCGGGCAACAACCACGCGAAGTCGGCCTTCGCCGACTGCAGGGACAGTCTCGTGCGCCTCGGCACACCCGCTGTCATTCTGAGCGCCCGGCCACCGCGAAGCAGCCGCTGCACCGGTGCCCGCAGGGCCGAAGAATCTGGCCGAGGCATGCCCGGGAGCCGGGTGCGGCAGCCTCACCGTGGCAGCGGCCGCGACGGAGCACGGTTCAGCCTGATGCAGTCTGCGCTCCGGAGTGCACCAGCCGCGCAGGCCAGATTCCTCACTCGTTCCTCGCTCGGAATGACAGTCGTTGCGGGAACCGGCAGCGGGCGCGATGAATCGCGCCCCTACGCCTGCCGGTGCCGAGATCGTAGTTCTCCCCTCCCCCAGGGTTTTTTGGGGGAGGGGGCCTGCCCGGCTCACTCGCCACCCCCCGGCCCGTCGTAGCGCGGCCACTCGCGGCTCAGCCGGCGCCAGCGGCGGATGGTGCTCCACCGCACCGGCCGGCGCTCCCGCCACGCCGCCGGCAGGTCCGCCGCCAGCCGGCGCACCAGCCGCCCGAAGCCGCCGGGATCCTCCGTCTCGCCGCGCATGCGGAAGTAGCGCGACAGCCGCGCGGGGAGCGTGGCCGCCATCATCGGCAGCGGCTCGTTCTGCACCGCCGAGAGCACGTCGTTGCGCACCGCGCGGTGCAGGTACTCGCGGAAGTCGCGGTTCGCCATGTCCGCCACGTGCCCCGCGGGCGCGTCGGGGAGATACACCACGCGCCACCCCCGGTCGAGCAGGCGGATGCAGAGGTCCTTCTCCTCGCCGTGGATCCCCAGCAGCTCGCGGTATCCCCCCACCTCGAGGAAGGCGCTCCGCCGCAGCAGCGCCGCGAAGCCGATGAACGCCGCCACCTGGCAGCGGTACCCCACCGGCGCGGGCTGCACCGCCGCCGGCCACGGACGCCCCGCCTCGTCCGCCTGCGCGAACGCCACCGCCGCCACCGAGGGGTCCGCCTCCATCACCGCCACCGCGCGCTCCACCGCCTCGGCCGAGACGATCAGCGCGTCGTCGTCCAGCTGCAGCACCAGCCCGGTGCGTGCCTCCTCCACCACCTGGTTGCGGGCCGCCGTGGGCCCGCGCGGCGCCTCGCGGCGCACCACCTCCAGGCCGGGCGGCGCGTCGTCCCCCAGCGCCGCGCGCAGGCCGGGCCCGGCGGGCGGGGCCGACGCGTCGTCCACCACCACCACCCGGTCGAGGGAGG
>DASUNK010000655.1:0-3304 GCA_036277195.1 Longimicrobiaceae bacterium
ACGGTTGGCCCCCTCCCCCGACCCCTCCACCAAACACCCCTGGGGGAGGGGAGAACTACAACACACTGTCATCCTGAACGAAGCGCCGCACCGTCTCCTGCATGCACGCGAGCGGTTGGCGCGAAGTGAAGGATCTATAGCCTGTATCGCACGCCGAGCCAGAGGGTTGCGCATTCTGACAGCATAGATCCTTCGGTCGCTGCAAGCTCTTGTACTGCTCCGGCTTGAGTGGCTCCCTCAGGATGACAAGCTCGGCGTTTACGGGATTCGGTCCAGGGCGCGGCTCTCCGCCTCGGCGCGGACGCGGGCCACGAACGCCTCGCGCGGCATCACCTCCGCCTTGCTCCCGGCCCCGCGGCGGCGGACGGAGACCGTCCCCGCCGCCGCCTCGCGCGCGCCCACCACCGCCATGTACGGCACCTTCCGCGTCTCGGCCTCGCGCACCCGGTAGGAGAGCGTCTCGCCCGAGGCGTCCAGCTCCGCGCGCACCCCGGCGGCGCGCAGCTCGCCCGCCAGCGCGGTGGCCGCGTCCGCCTGCCCGTCCGCCACCGGGAGCACCACCACCTGCACCGGCGCCAGCCACACCGGGAAGGCGCCGGCGTAGTGCTCCACCAGCCCGCCCACGAAGCGCTCCATCGATCCCACCAGCACCCGGTGCAGCATCACCGGACGGTGGGGCCGGTTGTCCGCGCCGACGTACTCCAGCCCGAAGCGCTCGGGGAGGTTGAAGTCGAGCTGCACCGTGGGCCCCTGCCACTTCCGCCCGATGGCGTCGATGAGCTTGAAGTCGAGCTTGGGGCCGTAGAAGGCGCCGCCCCCCTCGTCCACCTCGAACGCCATCTCCCGACCGCGCAGCACCTCCGCCAGCGTGGCCTCGGCGCGCGCCCACGCCTCCGCGCTGCCGATGGCGTTCTCCGGGCGCGTCGAGAGCTCCACCGTGTACGGGTAGCCGAAGGCGGCCAGCATCTCGTCCACCAGGTCGAGCATGCGGCCGATCTCCCCCGGCGCCTGCTCGGGCGTGCAGAAGACGTGGGCGTCGTCCTGCGTGAAGCCCCGCGCCCGCAGCATGCCGTGCAGCACGCCGCTCCGCTCGTTGCGGTACACCGTGCCGAACTCGGCGAAGCGCAGCGGCAGGTCGCGGTACGAGCGCACCCGCGCCTGGTAGATGCAGATGTGCCCGGGGCAGTTCATCGGCTTCAGGCGATACGGGGCGCCGTCCACCTCCACCGCGCCGAAGAGCCCCTCCGCGAAGCTCTCCAGGTGCCCGGAGACGGCGAACAGCTTCTCGCTGACCACGTGCGGCGTGTACACCACCTCGTAGCCGTGCCGGGCGATCAGCTCGCGCTCGAAGCGCTCGACCTCGGCGCGCACGGCGGCGCCCTTCGGGTGCCAGAGGATGAGCCCCGGGCCCACGCGCGGGTCCGTGGAGTAGAGGTCGAGCGCCTTCCCCAGCACGCGGTGGTCGCGCCGCTTCGCCTCGTCCAGCCGCGCCAGGTGCGCCTCCAGCTCGGCTTCCGAGAACCAGGCCGTGCCGTAGATGCGCTGCAGCGTCTGCCGGCGCTCGTCGCCGCGCCAGTACGCGGCCGCGGCGCCGAGCAGGCGGAAGTGCCGCAGCAGCCCCGTGCGCGGCAGGTGCGGTCCGCGGCACTGGTCCAGGAACGGCCCGTTGCGGTAGACCGTGATCGTCTCGCCCTCGGGAATCTCCTCCAGCCGCTCCAGCTTGAGCGGGTCGTCGGCGAAGAGGGCGCGCGCCTCCTCGCGCGAGACCACGCGGCGCTCGAAGGGGTCGTCGCGCGCCGCCAGCGACCGCATCGCCGCCTCGATCTCGCGCAGGTCGTCGGGGGTGAAGGGGCGCTCCACCTGGAAGTCGTAGTAGAAGCCGTCCTCGATCGCCGGCCCGAAGCCGATCCCAGCCTCGGGGCGCAGCGAGCGGACCGCCGCGGCCAGCAGGTGGGCCGCCGAGTGCCGCAGCACGCCCAGGTCGTCCGGATGTGGTTGAACCATGATCTCCTCCGTCGGGAAAAAAGCAGGCGGCCCCTCGGAATCCCGAGAGGCCGCCTGTTCGCTTCGCCGGTGCGTGCTTCGCTTTACCGTGCGCGACAGGTCCCGCCGCCTCTCGCCGAGAGCCGGGTGGTGGGGGTCGCGGTGGTGGTGCCGAAGCGCGCGCGCATGGCGGATGTCTGCGTGGTGGTTTGCGATCGACCGAACGCTGCAACGCTAAGGCCGGAGGCGCGCACGTGTCAAGGTTTCGCTGGCGGAAACACCCGTTCGCTTGCCCGCGGCGGGCCGAATCGTTAGCTTAGAGACCGATCGGTCTCACAGCTTCAACGAGAGAGAGGCGGACGTGCCCGAGGCATACATCATCGACGCGGTGCGCACCCCGCGGGGGCGCGGGAAGAAGGGGAAGGGCTCGCTCACGGAGATCCACCCGCAGGAGCTGCTGGCGCAGACGCTGGAGCGCCTGGCGGAGCGCACCGGCATCGACCGCGGCGAGGTGGACGACGTGGTGGTCGGCTGCGTGAGCCAGGCGGGCGAGCAGGGCGCCAACGTCGCCCGGCAGGCGGTGCTGGCGGCGGAGTGGCCGCTGCACGTCTCCGCCGTCTCGCTCAACCGCTTCTGCGGCTCGGGGCTGCAGGCGGTCAACTTCGCGGCGATGGGGGTGATGAGCGGCGCGCAGGACCTGGTGGTGGGCGGCGGGGTGGAGAGCATGTCGCGCCAGCCGATGGGCTCCGACGGCGGCGGGAGCGACGGGCACAACCCGCGGCTGCGGGCGAAGCACCCGCAGGTGCCGCAGGGGATCAGCGCGGACCTCATCGCCACGCTGGAGGGATTCGCGCGCGAGGAGCTGGACCGCTTCGCCCTGGCCTCGCAGGCCAGGGCCGCGCAGGCGCAGCGCGAGTGCCGCTTCTCGCGCGGGCTCTTCCCCGTGGTGGACCCCGCCACCGGCGCGGTGGCGCTGGAGAAGGACGAGTTCCTGCGCCCGGAGACCACGCTGGAGGGGCTGGCGGCGCTGGCGCCCTCCTTCGCGGAGCTGGGCGCCACCCCCGTGGGGCCGGACGGCGAGACGCTCGACCAGCTGGCGCTGACGCGCTACCCGCAGGCGGGCGAGATCCGGCACCTGCACACCGCCGGCAGCTCCAGCGGCATCGTGGACGGCGCCGCGGCCGTGCTCCTGGCCTCGGCCGACTACGTGCGCCGCCACGGCCTGCGCCCCCGCGCGCGCATCCGCGCCCTGGCCACGCACGCCGAGGAGCCCGTCATCATGCTCACGGCGCCGGCGGAGACCTCGCGCAAGGCGCTGCGC
>DASUNK010000656.1:0-4476 GCA_036277195.1 Longimicrobiaceae bacterium
ACGCTTCCCGCGACGCAGCTCCGGGTCACGCCCGTGCCGGGGACGCACCTGTCCATGATGCAGGCGCCGAACGCGGCCACCCTCGGCGAGGCGTTGTCGCGCGCGGTCCCCGATTCCTGATCGAAGGCGTTGGCGATTCTCCCCAACCCATGCAAGGCCCGCCCGCGGGTTTCGCGGAGCCCATGCCGCTTCGCCGCCAGGTACGCACGGCCGTAGAACTCACGCGCCTGCTCAAGGGCGCCGCGAGCCTCGTAAAGGCTGGCCCGGCTATGGGGCGAGCCGGGATTGGTACGGTCGCGCGCTCTCCCGCAACGGGACCTGGCGGCGAGGTATGCGCGTTAGCTGGAAATCCAGCTGCTTATCAACAAGTTGAACGAAACCGCTTCGCGGTAGCTTTGGCCGGCGGCACCAGCTTTCGAGCAGGTGTCCGTATCGCTCCCGCGCCCGCCATGCGGCTCCCATCCCCAGGCTTGTCCCGTGCGGGGGTACGGAGCAATTTCCATAGATCTGTGCGGGGCGGAGCGGCTTCGTCCAACCGAGGGCATCCGGAGCCTCCCGCCTGGTGCCGCTCCGTGGCTGGCTCTGCTCACGGGAGGCTCCGGATACACTCCTTTACGTTAGGCGGCGAAGACGATGGCGAAGCGTCTGGATCAAATCCTGGTGATCGATCTTGAGTCCACCTGCTGGGAGGGGCCTCCCCCATCCGGCCAAGTGAGCGAGATCATCGAGATTGGCGTTTGCGTCGTCGAGGTCGCCTCTCTGGAGCGGGTCGAGAAGCGGAGCCTCCTCATCAAGCCCGTGCAGTCGGAGGTCAGTGAGTTCTGCACCCGACTCACCACCTTGACCGCCGACCACTTGAAGGGGGCAGGCTCCCTGGCCGACGCGACACGCATTTTGAAGAAGGAATTCTTCTCCCAGGAGCGGCTGTGGGCGAGTTGGGGAGATTATGATCGCCGGCAGTTCGAGCGTGTCTGTAAGGAACAGGGCATCGGCTATCCGTTCGGGATCAGCCACCTCAACGTGAAGACACTCTTCGCGGTGGCTCTCGGGTCGGAGCGTGAGCTTGGGCTGGACGAGGCGTATGCGCGCCTGGGACTTTCGCTGGAAGGGATCCACCACCGCGGGGCGGATGATGCCTGGAACATTGCGGGCGTGCTCTGTCGATTGTTGAGAGCCAGCCGTGGCCAGGCCGCCTAAAAGGGCGCTGCACCGGACCACTGGCTGCGCAGGCGGGTTGTCGCCGCGCTCGGACAGTCCTGATCCTGTGGGCGCCGGCGGGCCACCTGGGCTGGAGGTACGATGACAAAGAATCACGGAACGCTGGCATTGGCCGCGATGGCAGCATGGTCGCTGCTGCTCGACGGGTGCGCCACGCCCTCCCGCGCCGTGTCGAGCCCCGCAGCGGACCAGGTGGCGCGTTTCGAGCAGCAGGCCGAAGCGCTCCGAACGCGCCTCTTCATCCCCGGCATGTCCGCGGTCATCCTCAAGGACGAGCAGGTCCTGTGGGCGAAGGGATTCGGCAATGCCGATGTCGAACACCGCATCCCCGCCACGCCGGAGACTGTCTATCCCATCGCGTCCGAGACCAAGCCAGTGGCGGCGACGCTCGTGATGCAGCTTGTCGAGCAGGGCAAACTCGACCTCGACGAACCTGCCTCGCACTACACGAGCGAGATCAAGGGCGATGCGATCCGCATCAGGCACCTGCTCAGCCATACCGCGGGCAGCGAACCGCCGGGCGAGCGCTTCGCGTACGACCCCACGCATTACGAGTACCTGACGAACGTCATCGAGAAGCACGCCGGCAAGCCGATGCGCCTGGTTGTGGCCGAGACGATCCTCGACCCGCTCGGCATGACGAGCAGCGTGCCCGGCCCCGACGTCCTCAAGGATCCGAAGTGGGCCGTGCTCGGGCAGGACCGACTCGCGCAGTACGCGAAGGTGCTGGAACGGCAGGCGCAGCCCTACACGCTCTACGGCGACGGCGAGATCGTCCACGTCGGCTATCCGGGCGACTTCTTCGGCGCGTCCGCCGGTTTGCTGTCGACGGTGATGGACATGGCGATGTTCGACATCGCGCTCGACCGCCACGTGCTGTTGAAGCCGGAAACGCAGGCCCGCGCCTGGACGCCCTTCGTCTCCAATGCCGGCCAGCCACTGCCGTACGGCCTGGGCTGGTACGTGCGCGACTACGGCGGCGCACGGATCATCTGGCACGGCGGCAACTGGGGCATCGGCTTCTCCGCGATCTACGTCAAGATCCCGGCCGAGCGCCTGTCCCTGATCATGTTCGCCAACAGCGATGTCCTGAACGGCCACATGTACGCGGTCGGCGAGGACATCGTGCACAACGCGTTTGCGTGCGCGTTCCTGCGCGAGTTCGTGTTCGCGCCGACGCAGGAGGTGGACTGCGCCCAGACGTCCGAAACCGCCGTGGCGAAAACCCTGGCCGACGAGCGGGCGGGCGCGCATGCCGTGGTCCCGGTCGACCGGGCGACCGTGGAGTCCTACATCGGGCAGTACCGGTTCGAGTTCGATCCGGCCCAGGTCCTCACCGTGACCAGCCACGACGGCCGGCTGTACGCGGACATCCCCGCGCACCAGGAAACCGAGCTCTTTCCCGAATCACCGGACACGTTCTTCTTCAAGATCCGGCCGGCCGAAATCACCTTCGTCAAGGACAAGGATGCGGTCACGCACCTGGACTGGGTCGAGCACGGGAGAACCCTGCGGGCCAATCGAATCCGGTAAGACGTCTTGACCTCCCGCTCGCACCGCGCCGAACCGACCCACCAGACACTTATCCGAAGCAGGCTTCGATGGAGCCAGCGCTGCGCTTCTCTCGAAACCTTGGTAGGGGGACATGACTGCACGCTCCGGTAGACTCTGGCGTACGATCCTCACGGTATGCGGGGTAGTGGTGGCGTACGTTCTGGCCCAGCTCGGTATCCCGCAGGCCGTCCAGTTGATCATTGCAGGCGTGATCACACTGATGGCCCTGTGGATGCTGGTCTGGTTCGCGACCAACGCCGCGGTCCGGGCGCGGTACCCTGGCCTGTTCGCCAAGGACGGTGACCGACACGTGGCGCGACGCCGGGGGGAGCTGAGGCACGGTGTGAAGGTGCGCGTCGTCCTGGAGCCGCTCCGCCGCTGAGGCGCCGCGCTGGCCGAGGGGCGCACGAAGGGCGAGGGGACTCACTTCCTTCACTTCCACTCGGTGCGCCAGGGCCACTGACGATCCACGCCTGCGCGCGCTCCGGCGAAGCGCAGGCGAGCACCTGGACGGACGCGGGGGACCGGCGCATGCGCCGGTCCCCCGCGTCGTGTCTGCGGCCCGCGGGTCACTCCTCGGGCGGCGCCCTCCCGGTCTCCGTGCGTGGGAACGTGTAGATGAGCTCGCGCTCCTCCTGTCCCCGCCGGATGCGCAGGACGTAGCGCGTGCCGGCGACGAGGCTCGGGAACAGCGGCGGCTGCCGCGCGTCGCGGCCGTCCACGGAGAGGATGGTGTCCCCGACCACGAGCCCCGCCCGTTCGGCATTGGAGCCCTTGGTCACCGAGACGACGTATGGATATCCGTACGCGTTCGCCGGGCCGGGGGTCATCCCGATGGAGAATCCCCAGTCCACGCCGCGCCTGGCCGAGCCGGGGTTCGTGGCCGTGCGGGCCTCGGGCTGGCCGCCGGGAGGCGCGGTCGACTGCGCGGCGGCCAGGCACGACTGCAGCGCCAGGACGCCGGTGAGTGCGAGAAGCTGCGGTCGAAGGCTCAAGCGCCCCTCCGGGGAAGGATGATCGGTGGTACCGTGAAGATGGCCGAAACGGCGCCCACCTGGAAGGGGATCACACGCGCCCCTCTCTCCCGGCCGCCGACACTGCGCGCCGTACGTACGCCCGGAGCGTATCCAGCGGCGGGGTGCCGGTGAACCGGAGCCCGTTGACCAGCACGGTCGGGGTGCCGGCGACCCGCAGCGCCTTCGCGTCCAGGGTGTCGCGCTCCAGGGCGGGCACCGGGCCCGGCGTGGTGACGCACCGCTCGAACGCCGGGAGATCCGGCACGGCGGCGTTCGCGGCGAAGCGGCTCCAGGGCGCCAGCCCGATGGAGGGCTGATCCACGAAGAGCGCGTCGTGATAGGCCTCGAAGCGTCCCTGCGCGGCCGCGCATTCGCTGGCCCGGGCGGCCTCGACCGCGAAGGGGTGGATGCGCAGCGGCGAGTGCCGGTGCACCACGGCCACCTGTCCGGCGAACTCCGCGCGGATGACCCTGAGCTGCGTCACCAGCGCCCGGCAGGCGGGACATTGGAAGTCGGAGAAGACCACGATGCTCACCGGCGCATCGGCCGGGCCGAAGCGGTGTCCATTGGCTGCATAGGCGCGCCAGCCGGAGACCTGCGCGACCTCCTGCGGCGGCGGCGCGGCGGGCCGGGGCGGGAAGAGCTCCCTGCGGACGACCAGCGCGGTCACGATCACCGCGCAGAGCGT
>DASUNK010000657.1:0-3716 GCA_036277195.1 Longimicrobiaceae bacterium
CCGCGGCGTGGGAGCGCGGGGTGGAGGTGGCCTATCCCCGCGTGCTCCCGGACCGGCGCGTGCTGGCGCTGCACTGCGTGGAGGGGCCGGAGCGGCTCCGCCCCGGCGCGTACGGCATCCGCGAGCCGGACGAGGCGTGCCGCCTGGTGTCGCCGGAAGAGGTGGACGCGGTGCTGGTGCCGGGGCTGGCGTGGGACCGCGCGGGGCAGCGGCTGGGACGCGGCGCGGGGTACTACGACCGGCTCTTCGCCGACCCGGCGTGGCGGGGCTTCCGCTGCGGGCTCTTCTTCGCCGCCCAGGAGGTGGAGGCGATCCCCGCCGACCCGTGGGACGCGCCGCTCCAGGCGGTGGTGACCGAGCGCGAGGTGTGGCGACGGAATGGTTGCTCCCCGGCGCCCGGTCATACATAATGGGACCATCGGTTTGCTGGTCCTCCCCGGGTCTTCCCGTTCCTCCTCCGTGGTCTCCGCTCGGCTCTCCAGCAAGCTGGCGGTCCTCCTGACACACGTCGCCGTGCCCTTCATGCCGCACCAACCTTCCGACGCGCGGGAGAACGACAGATGATCGCCGAGCACAAGCGCTTCGTCGAGATCGAGAGCGAGCTTCGCCAGAACCTCCTCCGCGGCTACCGCCGCGTCCGGCAGGAGCAGGCGCAGGGCGTCAAGCTGGAAGGAGCCGAGTGCGTGCTGGAGCTGCTCGGCGACCCCCAGCTGCTGGTCTTCGTCCACAGCGCAACCGGGTGGAAGATCGAGATCCCCCTGGTGGTGGTGCTCGACTGGAAGCTCCGGCGCAAGGACGACGTGGCCAGGGAGCTGCACGGCGCCACCGCCACGCGGGACCTCGTCTCGCCGTACAAGCGCCGCTGCCAGGCCGAGCCGCACGGGAGCGACATCCACTCCACCCTGGTCGGCGCGCTGCGCGAGTACATCAGGGGGTTCCCCGAGAAGAAGCTGCTCCTGGACTGGCTCTGGGCCCCGCGCCCGGAGGAGCGCGACCACGACGAGATCCGCAGCGAGAACTGGTTCGCCTACAGCCAGGCGCAGGGCTCCCCGAACGTCGTCTTCAGCGACTACGCCGACCAGCTCCCGGAGCGGATGCAGAGCGTGGACGGTCTCGTCCGCCTGACCTTCCCCCTCTGCGACCCGGGGAACAACCAGCCCTACCTGATGACGACCATCATCCTGGGGCTGAACTTCGAGTCGCTCAACAAGCCGCGGGAGCTGCTGCGGCGGGAGGAGGACATCAGCCGGATGATGGGGCTGGTGGGCCACCTGGGTACCGTGCTCATCACCGAGATCCCGGAGCTGTACCGGAAGGTGCGCGCGCGCGAGCCCGGCCCGCCGACCTTCGTCACGCCCCCCGCCTGGGTGGGGGACGAGGAGCGCGACTCCCTGCGCACGGCGGTGGACGACCTGCACCGGCGGATCAACGAGCTGGCCGCGCGGGTCAAAGTCGGCGGCTGGGGTCAGCCCGAGAACGGGTACAACTTCCTGATCGCCTTCCGCGAGCTGAACGAACGCTTCGAGCCCAGCCTCCGCTACTGCCTCTCCCTGAGCAACCTGCACGCACTCGGCAGCCAGTACCGCGACACCGATGCGTGGAAGGCGGCCCTGGTAGAGGCGGTCACCCGGTGCGAGCCGGCCCTGGTGAAGCTCTACGCCCGGACCAGGGGCGCCCAGTCCACCGCCGCGGCCGACGCCCGGGAGCTGGTGCACGAGGTGTACGCCGAGATCAACCGTCTGTTCGACGGCACCCAGGACCTGGACCTCGTCCGGCAGCGGGTGCGGAGCGCGGTCGAGGGCTCCCCCTACCCCCTCTGGCGTACCCCCGGCTACTGGGTGATGGACCTCAGCCACCCGGAGATCATCTCCGGGTGGCTGAACGACCCCCGGGCGACCAACTTCTACAGCTACCCCCGCGCCCTGCTCGCCTGGGAGCTGACCGCCGTGCCGCAGGACCTGTACTTCAGCCCCGTCGCCGACGGCGCGGTGCCGGTGGGCGTGTGCGGAGTGAACGCCGCGCTGCTGGACAACCACGCCTGCTCGGCGTACGAGCTGCAGGAGATCATCGACGAGAGCGCCTCGCGGTTCCGCCGCATCCTCTCCGGGGACGAGCTGGACCGGCTCAAGCGCGAGGTGAAGGACCAGCGGAGGAAGCTCGCGCGCGGGACCGTCGACGCCGCAGGCTTCTGGGCGCCGATCCTGCGCAGGTTCCGCCGCCTGGCCTACTACTACCTTCCCCGGTCCAGCGACTTCTTCCCCAAGCTGGTGCCCAGGGAAGCGATCCCGGCCTTCTTCTTCCGCGAGGGGAAATGGAGGCAGCGGCGGGAGCGCTGGCGCGAAGTGAGGGGACTGACCGAGCACCAGCTCCAGTTCCTGGCGCAGGAATGCGCCGAGGGCCAGGATTTCCTGAAGAGCTACCTGGAGAGGCGGCGGCAGAGCAATCCGCTCACCCGGGAGGAGATGCAGGCGGCCCACCTGCACGAGATCGTGCTCCCCGACGCACCGAGCCTCTCCCTCTTCCTGCTGATCCCCTCGGCCGTCCACAGCGCGCTGGCGCAGGAGCTGATCCACCGCTTCCTGAACCGCTGCGAGCGTGGGTTCGAGGAGCCGCCGCCGGAGGGCGACGCCGCGAGGCTTCCCCGCGTCTTCGTCTCCTACCGCTCCAGCGAGAAGAGCGTGGCCAGGGACGTCGCCAGGGCGCTGGAGGGCAAGGGGCTGCAGGTGTGGTACGACCGCGAGTCGCTGGAGCCGGGTGCCTGGGTGATCCCGGAGATCGAGCGCGCGCTCGAGGAGGCGGACTGCCTGGTGGTGCTGGTGGCCCCGGGAGCGCTGGGGAGCTTCCAGGACGTGGAAGTCCAGGCAGGGCTGGACCGGTTCAGGCAGGGGAAGGGCCTGCTCGTCCCGGTGCTGATCGAAGGGGCGAAGCCGGAAGACATGCCCGGCCTGCTGCTGCGGCAGGTGCAGAGCGTGCAGTTCACCGCGCCGGACGCGGTGGACCGCATCGCGAAGCGGTTGAAGAGCTACCTGAAGGAACGGCGGGCCCCGGCCTGAGGCGGGGCGGGCCTACCGGCCCCCCGCCGCCCCGCACGGCTGCGCCTGCCACACCTTGCTCCAGCGCCCGCCCCGGTCCGCCGAGACCACCTCGTACCAGTCCTGGTCGGGGCCGAACACCTGCACCAGCACCTCGTTTCCCCCGCGCCCGTTCCAGTTCAGGTAGTCCACCAGCTTGGGCGCCGCCTTCCCCGCCCGCCGGTAGTCGCGCACCTCGCGGTAGAGCGGCGTGTATCCCGTGCGCGTCTCGTACGAGGCCAGGTAGAACACGCTGTAGCCGTCCGGCTCCCCCGCCCCGACGGCCAGCTGGTCGCCCGAGAGGTAGGTGGCCGCCATCTCCGAGTTCCCCCCCATCACCATGTCGAGCGCCTGCAGGTCGCGCTGGGCGCCCTGCCAGCTGCGCGGGCGCGGCAGCCCGTTCTCCAGCACCAGCCGCTCGGCCACGATGCTGGCGTAGCGCTGGATGGTGCCGTCGATCTGCTTCGGCGCGTACTCGCCCACCACCTGGGGCTCCAGCCCGCGGCGGAAGGCCAGGAACTCGGGCTGGTCCGCCGCGGCGGCCACCGTGGTCACCGTCCCGGTGGCGGTCGGCACCCCGCAGCGGGTGGCGGGGCCGGCGCCCTGCAGCGTGGCGGTCCCCACCGGCGCGCCGCGCCGGAAGAG
>DASUNK010000658.1:0-2597 GCA_036277195.1 Longimicrobiaceae bacterium
AGCGAGGCGTTGGTGTCGCCGTGCTTGACGTACGGGCCGTAGCGGCCGGCCCAGAGCGTCACCGGCACGCCGTCCGCCGGGTGCGCGCCGAGGGTGCGCAGCGGCTCGGGCGAGGTGCGCGCCCGCGTGCCCTTGGGCTGCGCCAGCAGTTCCAGCGCGCGCTCCAGCCCGATGGTGTAGACGTCGTCGCCCTTCTGCAGCGAGCGGAAGTCGTCGCCGTGCACCACGAAGGGGCCGAAGCGCCCGATGCCGGCCTTCACCTCGCCGCCGGTGGCGGGGTCCGCCCCCAGCGTGCGCGGGAGCGAGAGCCAGCGCAGCGCCAGCTGCAGCGTCACGTCCGCGGGGTTCATCCCCTTCGGCAGCGAGGCGCGCTTGGGCTTCTCCTTCGACCCCTCCTCCGCCTCGCCCACCTGCACGTACGGCCCGAAGCGCCCCTGCAGCAGGAGCACCGGCTTCCCGGTGGCGGGGTCGCTCCCCAGCACGTCGGGGCCCTCCGTCTTGGCGCGGACCAGCTGCTCCACCTGCTCGCCGGAGAGGTCCGCCGGGGCCACGCCCTCGGGGAGCGAGGCCGTCACCGTCCCCCGGCCGTCCTCCTCCACCTCCACGAAGGGGCCGAAGCGGCCGATGCGCACCCGCGCCGTCAGGTCGTCGAGCCGCACGGTGGAGGCCTCGCGGGGGTCGATGGCCTGCTCGCCCTCCTTCACCGCGGTCTCCAGCCCGTCGGGGCCCAGGAAGAAGTCGCGCAGGTAGGGGAGCCACGCCGCCTGCCCCTCGGCGATGTCGTCGAGCTGCTCCTCCATCCGCGCGGTGAAGCGCGTGTCCACCAGGTGGGGGAAGTGGCGCTCCAGCAGCGCGGTGACGGCGAAGGCGGTGAAGGTGGGGACGAGCTGGTTGCTCGCCCGCTCCACGTAGCCCCGGTCGATGATGGTGCCGATGATGCTGGCGTAGGTGCTGGGCCGCCCGATCCCCTCGGCCTCCAGCGTCTTCACCAGCGTGGCCTCGGTGTAGCGGGCGGGGGGCTGGGTGACGTGCTTCAGCGCCTCCAGCTCGCGGAGCGCGAGCGCGTCGCCCTTCCGCAGCGGCGGGAGCGGCTCCTCGCGGTCCTCCAGCGCGGCCTCGGGGTCGTCGGAGCCCTCCACGTAGGCGCGGAAAAAGCCGGGGAAGTCGATGCGCTTCCCCGCGGCGCGGAACACCGCGTCGGCCGCCTCGATCAGCGCCGTGAGGTGCGTCTGGCGCGCGTCGGCCATCTGGCTGGCCACGGTGCGCTTCCAGATCAGTTCGTAGAGCGCTCCCTCCATCCCGCCGAGCCCCGTCTCCTCCACGGTGCGCATCTCCGTCCCCGCCGGGCGGATGGCCTCGTGCGCCTCCTGCGCTCCGCGGGTGGTGGTGGTGAACTGCCGGGGCTGGGGAGAGAGGTACTCGCGCCCGTAGAGCGCCTGGACGCGGCTGCGCGCGGCGCGGATGGCCTGCTCGGAGAGGTGCACCGAGTCGGTGCGCATGTAGGTGATGTACCCCTCCTCGTAGAGCCGCTGCGCGATGCGCATGGTGTCGCGCGAGGAGAGGCGGAGCTTGCGGTTGGCCTCCTGCTGGAGGGTGGAGGTGGTGAAGGGGGGATACGGCCGGCGGACGGAGGGCTTCTCCTCCGTCTCGGCCACCTTCCACGCCGCCCCGCGCAGCCGGTCGCAGAGCGCCTTCCCCTCGGCCTCGCCCAGGAGGACGGCGCCGGCGGTCTTCAGCCGTCCCGTCGTCTCGTCGAAGTCGCGCCCAGTGGCCACGCGCCGCCCGCCCACCGACTGGAGCATGGCGGCGAAGGCGTCGCCGTCCTTGCGCAGGGTGGCGCGCAGGTCCCAGTACACGGCCGAGCGGAAGGCGCGCCGCTCGCGCTCGCGCTGCACGGTGAGCCGCACCGCCACCGACTGCACCCGGCCGGCGGAGAGCCCGGTGGCGATCTTCTTCCAGAGGAGGGGCGAGACGGTGTAGCCCACCAGCCGGTCGAGGATGCGGCGCGTCTCCTGGGCGCGCACCAGGTCGTCGTCGATGCGGCGGGGGTGGGCCAGCGCCTCGCGGATGGCCTCGGGGGTGATCTCGTGGAAGACGATGCGCGAGACGGGGACGCGCGGCTTGAGCACCTCCAGCAGGTGCCAGCCGATGCTCTCGCCCTCGCGGTCCTCGTCGGTGGCCAGCACCAGCTCGTCGGCGTCCTTGAGCAGGGCGCGGAGCTCGGCCACCACCTTCTTCTTGCCGGCGGGGACCACGTAGAGCGGGTCGAAGTCGCGCTCCACGTTCACCCCCAGCCGGGCCCACTCCTCCTTCTTGAGCGCGGGCGGGATGTCGCTGGCGGACTCGGGGAGGTCGCGCACGTGGCCCATCGACGCCGCCACCCGGTACCCGTTCGGGAGGAAGGAGCGGATCGTCTTCGCCTTGGTGGGCGACTCCACCACCACCAGCCTCGTCTTCTGCTTGCCCGCCATTCAGTCCCGGTTGGTTCTCAGGCCGCGCGCACGCACGGCACGCTCGATCTCGGTAGCCACTTCGTCGGGGGTCCGGCCCTCCGTCTCCACCACGAGCGCGGCGCGGGCGTAGTGCCCCTCGCGCTC
>DASUNK010000659.1:0-5646 GCA_036277195.1 Longimicrobiaceae bacterium
AGACCACGTCCGAGCTGGGCGACGTCCCCCTCTTCGACCTGGACGTGACGCGCGACGACCAGATCCAGGCCCTCCACGACGGCGTCTCGGGGCTCTGGGGGGGACGGCTCGACTTCCTGCTGCACTCGGTGGCGTACGCGCCGGCGGCGGCCATGGCCAACCCCTTCCTGGCCACGGAGCGGCAGGACTTCCTGGTGGCGCAGGACATCAGCGTCTACTCGCTGGTGGCGCTCGCGCGCACCTTCGCGCCGCTGATGCCGGCGGGCGGGAGCATCGTCACCATGACCTACTACGGGTCGCAGAAGGCGGTGCCCGGCTACAACGTGATGGGCGTGGCCAAGGCGGCGCTGGAGGCCGCCGTGCGCTACCTGGCGGTGGACCTGGGGGAGCGCGGCATCCGCATCAACGCCATCTCGGCGGGCGCCGTCAACACGCTGGCGGCGCGCGGGGTGGCGCACTTCCGCGACCTGATGAAGATCACCGCCGACCGGTCGCCGCTGAAGCGCACGGTGGACGTCAGCGAGGTGGGGAACGCCACCCTCTTCCTGGCCTCGGAGCTCGGCGCCGGCATCACCGGCGAGGTCATGTACGTGGACACCGGCTTCAACATCACGGCTGGCTGAGGGAATGTTCTTACACGGAGGACACGGAGGTCACGGAGACTCCGTGTCCTCCGTGTCCTCTGTGTGATTCCAGTCTTTTTCTCATGCACGAATGGTTGCGGCCGGCGGTGTTCCTCGACCGCGACGGCACCCTCATCGTCGACCGCCACTACCTGGCCGACCCCGCGGGGGTGGAGCTCCTCCCCGGCGCGGGCGCCGCGGTCGCCCGGCTGAACCGCGCCGGGCTGGCCGTGGTGCTCGCCACCAACCAGTCCGGCATCGGCCGCGGCTACTTCACCGAGGCCGACTACCGCGCCGTCCACGCCCGGCTGGAGGAGTTGCTGGCCGGGCACGGCGCCCGCTTCGACGCCGCCTACGTCGCCCCCGCGGCGGACGAGGCGCCCGGCCCCGAGGACGACCGCAAGCCCGGGGTGGGGATGTTCCGCCGCGCCGCGCGCGAGCACGGGCTGGACCTGGCGGCCTCCTTCTACGTGGGCGACCGCCTGCGCGACGTGGCCCCCGCCGAGCGGCTGGGCGGCACGCCGATCCTGGTGCGCAGCCCCGAGAGCGAGCTGGCCGAGGCCGGCGCCCGCGGCGTCCCGGTGGTCGCCTCGCTGGCCGAGGCGGTGGAGCGCATCCTGGGCGAGAAACGGCTGGATTGACGGCCCCCGGGCGATCCGTAATATTCGTGGTGACAGTTTTCCCACCCGGCACCGGCGCGGTCTGAAACCTGCGGAGCGGTTGGGGTTACTAAGTCGTTCAGAGAGCGGGAGATACGCCCGCCGATCCCTTGACCCAGCGGGGGCAGCGATGCAGACTGAGAACGTGAGCGTGCAGACGGAGACGGCCGCCAGCCCCGTGGTGCTGACGGCGACGGCGGCGGCCGAGGTCCGGCGCTACATGGAGGAGCAGGGCGTCACCGACGCGGCGGGGCTGCGGGTGGGCGTGCTCCCCGGCGGGTGCTCCGGCTTCCAGTACGGCCTCAACATCGAGGACGAGGTGGGCGAGGACGACCTGGTGTTCGAATCGGCGGGCGTCCGCCTGTTCGTGGACCCGTTCAGCGTGCAGTACCTGAACGGCACCGAGATCGACTACGTCTCCACCTTCCAGGGCTCCGGGTTCACCTTCAACAACCCGAACGCCGCCGGCGGCTGCGGCTGCGGCAGCTCCTTCACCGTCTGAGCCGCACGCTCCGGCGGTCGAACGAAGGCCCGCGGGGACTCCCCCGCGGGCCTTCTCGCTTCCCCGGCCTGGTTATCTCATTGTGAGAATGACCCCGACCCGTTATATTCCCGGCCGCGGAAAACATCCGCTCACGCGGGGTTCACCCGTGACGCCGAGGTGAGGAATTGATCCAGGTTGCCGACGTTCTCCCGACGCCGCTCGACTACGGGCGCCTCCCGCGCGAGGCGCTCGCGGAGCGCATCCGGCGGCGCAAGGCCGAGCTGAACGCCGTGATCCTCGGCCACAACTACCAGCGGGTGGAGATCCAGGAGGTCAGCGACTTCCTGGGCGACTCGCTCGGGCTGTCGCAGGAGGCCGCCCGCACCGACGCGGACGTCATCGTCTTCTGCGGCGTGCACTTCATGGCCGAGACGGCGAAGATCCTGTCGCCGGAGAAGACGGTGCTGATGCCGGACCTGCGCGCCGGCTGCCCGATGGCGGACTTCGTGACGGGCGACGCGCTGCGCCGGCTGAAGGCGCAGTATCCCGGCGCCGCGGTGGTGGCGTACGTCAACTCCACCGCCGAGGTGAAGGCGGAGAGCGATATCTGCTGCACCTCGGCCAACGCGGTGCAGGTGGTGGATTCCCTCCCGCGCGACCGCACCATCCTCTTCGTGCCGGACCGCAACCTGGCCCGCTACGTGGCGGAGAAGAGCGGCCGCCCGTACGTGGTGGCGGGGCGCGAGGGCGGGGCGGTGGAGCCGGGGTCGGTGGTGGCGTGGGACGGCTACTGCTACGTGCACGACGACCTGGTGCTCGACGAGCTGGCCGAGGCGAAGAAGAAGCACCCGCGGGCGCTGGTGGTGATCCACCCCGAGGCGCGGGCGGACCTGCTGGCCGAGGCCGACTTCGTGACCTCCACCTCGAAGATGGTGGACCTGGCCGAGGCGCACGACGAGCTGATCATCGGCACCGAGCGGGGGCTGATCGACCGGCTGAAGCAGCGCTTCCCGGAGAAGACGCTGATCCCGCTCTCGGGCGCGGCCATCTGCGGCAACATGAAGGTGAACACGCTGGCGAAGCTGGCGTGGTGCCTGGACCACGAGCGGCACGAGGTGGTGCTGGACGAGGAGGTGCGCCGCCGCGCGGAGACCTCGTTGCGCCGCATGCTGGAGCTCTCCGGCGGCTGGCGGGCGCCGACCGCGGAGGAGGAGGCGCTGGAGGCGTCCGGCCTGCGGAAGAGCGGCTGCGGCTGCGCGTAGGGCCCCCACCCGGCTCGCTCAGGCTCGCCACCCTCCCCCGTTCCGGGGGAGGGTTGTTCGACGGCCTCGTGCACTCTCGCATGCCTTGAAGCCTCGCGCGGCTTGCGAGGCTTTCCGTCGTCGCAGACGCGGGTTCACCCGCCGGGGAGACTGCGATGCGGGCGGTTGCCAGCGCCGTCCGAGCCGTTACGTTTGTGCCCTCCGGTACACCCTCCTCCACCGAAAATCGCGAGAAAATGCTGGATCTCACCATCCTGCCGGAGACCTACGCCGTCTGCCGCCTGGCTCCCGATCTCCCCGTGCCCGCGTGGGCGTGGACGGGCGAGGTGGCGTGCGTGGCGCGCACCCGCGACGAGCTTTCGGTGATCTGCGCCGAGCCCGCCGTCCCCGCCGGCGTGCGGTGCGAGCCGGGGTGGCGGTGCCTGCGCGTGGAGGGACCGCTCGCCTTCGGGCTGACGGGGATCCTGTCCTCGCTGGTGGGGCCGCTGGCCGAGGCGCGCATCCCCATCTTCGCCTTCAGCACCTACGACACCGACTACGTGCTGGTGAAGGCGCCCACCCTGCCGCCCGCCGTCGAGGCGCTCGAGGCCGCGGGCCACCGCGTGGCCGGCTGACGGTTGCCGCCGCCCGGCCGGGGTGCGAACTTGCCGCGTCGGGCACGATGTGCTCAGGACTTAGGACTTAGGACTCAGGACTAATCATGTCGGAAGGACTGCTGCCGGTGGGCGCCGAGGCGCCCGTCTTCGAGGCGGAGACCACGAACGGCGAGCGGGTGTCGCTGGCCGCGCTGCGCGGCAGCCGCGCCGTGCTCCTGATGTTCTATCCCGAGGACGACACCCCCGGCTGCACGCGCCAGATGTGCGCGGCGCGCGACGAGGGCGCGCAGTACGAGGCCGCGGGCGTGACGCGCTTCGGGGTGAACCCGGGGAGCCTGGAGAGCCACCGCGACTTCCGCGACAAGTACACGCTGGACTTCCCCCTCATCGTGGACCAGGACGCCGAGATCGCCAGCGCCTACGGCGTGCTGCGCGAGGAGGGCGGGGTGGCGCGCGCTACCTACCTGATCGGCAAGGACGGGCGCATCGTCTACGCGGCCCCGGGCGCGCACGGCGCCGGCGAGGTGCTGGAGGCCCTCCGTGGCTAGCGCGGCCGGCTCCGGCGAGGCGGTGGTCCGCGCCTTCACCGGCGGGCTCTTCGCCGAGAACACCTACCTGGTGGCGTGCGCGCGCACCGGCGCCGGCATCCTGGTGGACCCCGGCGCGGCCGCCCCGCAGGCGCTGGCGGCCGCGGGGCAGGCCGGGGTGCGCGTGGAGTCCATCGTCCTCACCCACGCCCACCTGGACCACGTGGAGGGGCTGGCGGGCGCGAAGCGGGCCACCGGTGCGCCCGTGTACCTGCACCCGGACGACGGGCAGCTCTACCAGGGCGCGCCACTGCAGGCGCAGATGTTCGGACTCCCGCCGCTGGAGCCGCTCCCCCCGGTGGACCACCCGCTGGAGCACGGCGGCGTGGTGCGCTTCGGGGAGTGCGAGCTCGCCGTCCGCCACGCGCCCGGGCACGCGCCGGGGCACGTGGTGCTGGTGGGCGACGGCTTCGCGCTGGTGGGCGACGTCATCTTCATGGGCTCAATCGGCCGCACCGACCTGCCGGGCGGCGACTTCGCCACGCTGATGGGCTCCATCCGCGCGGAGGTGCTCACCCTCCCCGACGCCACGGTGCTGTACAACGGCCACGGCCCCGAGACCACGGTGGGGCACGAGCGGGTGAGCAATCCCTTCGTCACCGGCGTGTACGGGGGCAGCTCCTTCGCGTGACCGCGAGCGCCGCGTTGCCCGCCCCCGCGCGCGTCGCCGTCTTCGCCTCGGGCGGCGGAACCAACCTGCAGGCGCTGATCGACCACTTCAACCCGGCCCCCCATCCCGCCGCCCGCGTGGAGCTGGTGGTGGCCAGCCGGGCGGGGACGGGCGCCGAGGAACGCGCGGCGCGCGCCGGCGTCGCCGCGCTGGTGCTGGACGGGCGCGAGCTCGGCGCGGACGCCGTGGCGGCGCGCATGCTGGAGGCGCTGGAGCGCCACCGCATCGACCTGGTGGTGCTGGCCGGCTACCTGGTGCTGGTGCCCGCGCCGGTGGTGGCGCGCTACCACGGCCGCATGCTGAACATCCACCCCGCGCTCCTCCCGGGGTTCGGGGGGCAGGGGATGTACGGCCTGCGCGTGCACCGCGCGGTGCTGGAGGCGGGGGTGCGCGTCACCGGCGCCACGGTGCACCTGGTGGGCGACCGCTACGACGAGGGCGCCATCGTGGCCCAGTGGCCCGTCCCCGTGCTCCCGGGCGACACCCCCGAGGCGCTGGCGGCGCGGGGGCTGGCGGTGGAGCCCCGCAGCCTGCCGCTGGCCGTCGAGGCGCTGGCGCGGGGCGCGTCCGCCGCGGCGGACGCCGCCGGCCCGCTGGCCTTCGACCTGGCCGCCCTCCCCGCGCCGCCCGAGGAGTCCGTGCGCGTGACGCTGGCGGTGCCACCCCGAGCGGAGGCGTGAGTTGCCCAGGGCGCTGCTGAGCGTTTCGGACAAGACGGGTCTCGCCGACTTCGCGCGGGGGCTGGCGGAGCGCGGCTGGACCCTC
>DASUNK010000660.1:0-8916 GCA_036277195.1 Longimicrobiaceae bacterium
CGCACCCCGTATCGCCCACCCGGTGGGTGATGGTGGCCCCCTCGCCGCTCACCGGGGTGAGCACGTGCGGCACCCCGTGGCGGAGCGCGGCCAGCACCACCGAGGTATAGCCGCCGGAGACGGCGGCCGCGGCGCGCGGCAGCACCAGCGCCTGCGACACGTGGGGGCGCGCCACGACGTTGCGCGGGAGCGCGCCCACCTCGTCGTCCATCCGCCCCACCGAGGCCACCACCTGCAGCGGCCGGTCGGCCAGCGCCTCCACCAGCTGCGGCCAGAAGCCGAAGCCGTGGAAGGTGCGCCCCTGCTGCACGTACACCAGCGGCGCCTCCGGCTCGGCGAAGTGGCCGCGCAGCTCGTCCCAGGCGCGGGCCCGCTCCAGCGGCGGCTCCCAGAGGCAGGCGCCCACCGGGTGCACCTGCGCCGGGAGCCCGGGGAGCTCGGGGTCGAGCGCGGGGACGGTGCGCAGCATGAACAGGTCGCCCAGCATCGGGAAGTCCGCGGGCGTGGCCTCCAGCCGCGGGAGGCGGAAGAGCGCCCGCAGCTCGTTCAGCAGCCGCACCTGGTCGGTGAAGCTCTCGCGCCGCCGGTGTTGCACGTGGGGCGGGTCGGCGGGCGAGTCGCCGCCGGGGGCGGGCCAGAGGTAGGTGGCCAGCCCCAGCACCGCCACCGGCAGCCCCCGCCGCTCGCGCACGATCAGCGGCGACTGCGAGAGCTGGTGGCTCACCAGCACGTCGGGGTGGAAGCGGTCGGCCGCGTACTCCACGTGCTTCACGTCGATGGCGGCCGAGAGGGACTGTCCCCAGCGCTTCACGTCGAAGCTGTCGCCGTCGCGGTCGCCGCGGGGGTAGCGGTGCAGCCCCGCGCCGTCCAGGAACGGCTGCGCGGAGCGGCTCGCGGCGAAGGCCACGGCGTGGCCGCGCTCGCGCAGCGCGAGCGCCAGCCCCACCATGGGGAAGAGGAAGCCCGGGCTCCCGAAGGAGCAGAAGAGGTAGCGCATGTGCGGGCCCCGCCTATCTCCTGGTTACGTTTCCCATGCAATGCGTAGAGGCGGCCGGGCGGCCGG
Organism: Longimicrobiaceae bacterium; assembly: GCA_036277195.1. GTDB lineage: Bacteria > Gemmatimonadota > Gemmatimonadetes > Longimicrobiales > Longimicrobiaceae > Longimicrobium. The sequence continues at coordinate 1,064 of DASUNK010000660.1, forward strand.
ACCGGGGGGCGGACCCGCCGCCCCGGCCGCCGCGGCCGTCCGCCGGGTCAGACCTGGCCCACGCCGGCCGCGCCCGCCTCGGCCGAGTACTGGCCGCAGGACATGTCCCAGCACCAGTCCTCGGTGCCGCCGGCCGCTTCCTCGAGGCGCTTCTCGTCGAGCTCCTCCACGTCGAGGTCGTCGGCGTTGAGGGAGACCATCTCCTCGTTCTCGGGCTTCTTGTCGTCCATGCTCATCCGACTGTCTCCTGGATGGGGGGGATGGGGGATCGGGGTCAGATCGCGCTCGCCTCGGCCGAGTACTGGCCGCAGGACATGTCCCAGCACCAGTCCTCGGTGCCGCCGGCCGCTTCCTCGAGGCGCTTCTCGTCCAGCTCCTCCACGTCGAGGTCGTCCGCGTTCAGGCTGACCATCTCTTCGCCTTCGGGCTTCTTCTCGTCCATGCTCATCCGACTTCTCTCCTGAATGGGGTAGGAGGTTCACGCCCGAAGGTGAAGGTACCTTGCGCGGCGGAAAGGCCCCGCCGGCGTGCCGGCGGGGAAGCTCAGAGGTCGCAGACGCGCTCGTGCTCCACCACCTCGACGCCGTTGACGTGGTCGAGGTACGCCGCGGCCACCGAGTGGCGGAAGCGGTCGGCGAAGCCGTCGCAGTAGTTGGTGAAGAACTTCCCCGTCTTCCCCTCGGCGAGCACGGCGCAGCCGCCGCCGCAGTGGAAGGCGTAGCGGCACTTCCGGCAGGTGGGGTTGCTGGCCGGGGTGCGGGCGCGCCACATCTTGTTCATCGCGTTCAGCTCCACCTGCCCGCCGTCCAGCACCTGCCCCACCCGCACGCGCGAGTCGCCGGTGCGCTCCCAGCAGGCGTAGATGTCCCCGAAGGCGTCGAAGATGTACATGGTGGAGTGGGCGCCGCAGTAGCTGGTCTTCTGCGGCAGCGCGTGGTCGCGCCGGTCGAAGAGCTGCCGCGCCCGCGACTGCATCCCGTCGTCCGGGCGGCCGATCACCCGCATGCTGGGGTGGATGGCGCGCAGCTCGTCGATGGCGTTGTCCAGGTCGTACGAGGTGCCGAAGGTGGTCTGCACCGGGGTGTGCTCGTTCGCCGGCGTGATGCGCGCCGTGTAGGTCGAGAAGTTCCGGTACTGGTCCCACCCGCGGGCCACGATCTCGTCGGCCAGGAGCGGGGCGTCGCCGATGTTGTTCAGGTCCATGTTCATGCGGACCGAGATCGACGCCCCCGTCTCCAGCGCGAGCTGGATGTTGCGGGCGATGCGCTCGAAGCTCCCCGAGCCGTCGGCGTAGATGCGGCGGCGGTCGTGCTCGTCGGGCGGGCCGTCGAGGGTGATCTGGATCCGTCCCAGCCCCTGCGGGCCGAGCAGGTCCACGTAGGCGTCCAGCTCGGTGGCGTTGGTCACCGCCCAGAAGGAGGTGGGGCCCAGCTCCCGCCCCTTCTGCATGATGTACTCGATGATCGGGCGGTTGCGGGCCAGCAGCGGCTCGCCGCCGAAGAAGCCGATGCTGCGCATCCGCCGCGTCCCCGGCTCGATGCCGTGCGTGGCCTCCAGCGCGGGGAACGACTCGAAGATCCGGTCCACCATCTCGCGGCTGATGGTGCGCAGGAGGTGGGCGTTCTCCGGGTCGGACCGCATGTGGTCCTGGAAGCAGTACGAGCAGCGCAGGTTGCAGTCGTAGGTGGGCATGAAGAGGTACTGCGGCCCCTTCTCCATCGACGCCTGGTGCACCGTCTTGGCGGTGCGGGCCAGGTAGCCCTCCTCCTCCGCCACGCTCAGCTCGGTGAGGTAGCCGCGGCGCTTCAGCACCTCCAGCGTGCCGGCCGAGGGGGCCTCGGCGGCGGCGTGGTGCTTCCCGTTGCCGTTGCCGTTCCCATTGCCGTTGCCGTTGGCGTGGTGATGGCCGTTGCCGTTCCCGTTGCCGTTGGCATGGCCGTTCCCGTTGCCGCCGTGCAGCGCGGGCTCGGTGGTCCAGCTGCCGTAGAGCGGCTTCGGCGGCGGGCCGGCCTCCATCGCCAGGAGGTAGCGGGCGACCTTGCGGGAGACCTTGTCGTACGCCCCGGTGTAGCCGTGCACCAGGAGCATCTCCTCGTCGTTGTCGGGCAGCGCTACGTAGATCGTGTAGCTGCTGGTGCGAAGCATGGCCTGACCTCCGAATGCGGGAAGGAACGGGTGGGCGCGCGGGACGCCCGCCGCCGGGTTGGGTTGCCTGGGATCGGGTGCTACGGGTGCGCGGCCGCCGCCGGCTCGCCGGCCGGCTCCGCGTCGTTCGGGGCCGCGGGCGCGGCGGGGCCCACCACCGCCAGCAGCCCGTGCTCCACCAGCTTGGCGAGCAGGCGCCGCACGGTGTCGCGGTCCACCCGCCCCGCCACCGTCCGCACCACCTCGGCGATGGAGACGGGGCGCCGCGCGGCGAGGACCTCCAGGACCTCCTGCGCCGAGGCGCCGAAGCGGAAGCGCCGGCCATTCGCCACCAGCTGCACCCGCCCCTCCTCGGGGAGCGGCGTCAGCTCCGGCTCGCCGGGGACGAGCAGCCACACCAGGTGGTCGTCGTCGGGGGGGATGCGCTCGGCGGTGGCGGACCAGGGGAGCCCCAGCGCGGGACGCGGCTTCGCCTTCGCCTCCAGGTGCGCGTAGAAGCGCTCCAGCAGGTCGGGCGTCCACTGTGCCAGGAAGTCCTCGCGCATCCGCTCCAGGTGCTCGCTCCGCTGCGCCGCCGTGGCGAAGCGGGGGAGGTCCTTCCGCGTCCACGCCGACGACTTCGCCACCTCGTCCACCAGCCAGAGGAGGAGGCTGCGCCCGTGGTGGGTGTCCACCCCGAAGGAGAGGTGGAGCGAGGGCTCGTCCATCGGCACCGCCACGTGCCACCAGCCGCGGGGCATGTAGAGCAGGTCGCCCGCGTTCAGCACCCCCTCCCACACCAGCTCCTGCGAGGGGGGGAAGGAGCCGTCCAGGGCGTGCGAGATCGGGTGCGGGCGGCTGTCGCCGTACACCTTCCACGCCTTGCGCCCCGCCACCTGGAGCACGAACACGTCGTGCTCGTCCCAGTGCAGGTCGAACCCCTTGGTGGTGCGCCACCCGGCGTACAGGTTCACCGTCACCGGCTCCTGCAGGGCGCGGCTCAGCGCGCCCGTCAGCTGCCGGACGGGCCCGTGCATCTGGTGGAACATGTTGAGGTTGAGCGTGGCGCCCTCGCGCAGCTCCCTGGCCAGCTCGCCCGGCACCACCATCGGGAAGGGGTTCTCCTGGATGTAGACCGGCCGGGGGACGGGCTTGCCGTCCTTCACCAGCCGCAGCCGCATCGGGTCGAAGGTGTGCTCCGTCAGCAGGCGGTTGAGGTCTTCCCAGGGGAGGAGCTCCGCGAACTTCCCGGGCCAGCCGCGCACCAGCTCGAAGCGCTTGCCGAAGGAGTCGCGGATGAACTCGTCGACGGTGTGGGGGGCGAAGAGGCGGTCCAGGGTCACTGCAGGCATGACGCTCACGCGGAGGGAAGGCGACAGGGTCGACAGGAGGCGAGGGCGGCCAGCACGCGGCCGGCGTCGAGGCGCTCCCACGCCGGGGCGCCGCCGGGGCGCTCCGGCGCCACGGTGATCCCCGCCACGCGCGGGGAGTAGGCGATCCGGGTCTCGGGCGGCACCGCGGGGGTGAAGAGGGCCACGGCCGGCACGTCGAAGGCGTCGGCCAGGTGGTAGGCGCAGGTGTCCACGCTCACCACCCCGTCGGCCTGCGACACCAGGAAGGCGAAGTGGTCGAAGGTGCGCGACAGCGGCGACCAGTCCACGAAGCGCGGGTGGTCCACCGCCAGCGGCACCGCGCTCGCCACCCGGGCGCCGGTGCGCTCCAGCAGCGCGCGGGCGAAGGCCGCCGCCGCGTCCGCCGGGAAGGAGCGGGCGGGGAGGGAGGCCTGCGGGTGGAAGAGGAGGACGGGGCCCCCCTCGGCCTTGAGCGCCGCCACCTCGGCCGCCAGCTCGCGCGCGGCCCAGGGCGCCGCCGGCACCCGCAGCCGCTTGCGCGCCGCGGGGACGGCCGCGGGGTCCATCCCCAGCGCGGCCAGGCACTGGTCCACCCAGTGCTCGCGGGGGCTCACCCGCACGCCCGACACGTCGACCCAGGCGTCGTGCTCCGCCAGCGCCGCCAGCGGCGCGGGGAGGAAGCGGACCTCGTCCACCACCCCCGAGCGGCGGAAGAGCTGCTCGGCCTCCGCGTTGCACCGGTGCTGGAAGAGGGTGAGCTCCACCCGGGCGAAGCGCGCCTCCAGCGCCGCGCGCAGCTCCCGCAGCGCGCAGAGCCCGGCCAGCGCGTCGCCGAAGGCCAGGTGCCAGATGTTGGCGACGGCCACGCGCAGGCGCTCCTGCCGCCCCGCCGCGCGCGCCAGGAAGGGGGCCAGCGCCTCGCCGCCGCGCCCCAGTCGCGCCGGCATCCCGGGGCGGCCCAGCGCCGCGGCCTGCCGCTCGGCGGAGAGCACCTGCGCCACGCCGGGAAGGCCGCTGCGGCGCCGCTCCTGGTGGTGCAGGCGCAGCGCCGCGAAGAAGACGGGGGAGTTGGCGAGATAGGAGGCACCCGGCTCCAGCCGCAGCGCCAGGCGCCCGCCGGCGTCGTCCGCGGGCGGGTCCTCGCCGGCCGAGACCACCGCGTACGCCTCCGGCCCCGCCCCGCGCCCGTAGTAGCGGACGTGCACCTCCAGCGGCTCCGCCACGCGGAAGAGCTGCGCCGCGCGCTCCGCGCCGGAGCGCGGCCCGGGGGCCACGGCTCCGCCAGCCTTCGGAGGGTCGCTCGGACGCATCATCGCAAGGGGCACGGGGGCACCAGGGACGGCTGCCGCACGGGGCGGCGGCGGGGATTTGCGCGAGAGGAGTCTGCTTCGGAACGGTCCGCGCGCGGGGAGGCGGGGTTTGGAGATCCCGGGAGGGGACGCCGCCCTCGGCATGGAAGCGACAGGTTTGCGCCGTATGAGTGAAGCTATGGGAGCGGAAGGGCCTCTCAAGATGCCGAACGAACGGATCCGGGGACCGAACGAACGGGCACCCCGAAAATCCGCTTGCTGACGGCGTATTTGGGGTGAAATAATGTTTCTCTAAGAAACAGATGAGGGGGGTTGACGAGCGTTGCGGCGGGAAACGCGCGTTACCGGGAATACCTGGCGATGAGCGCCAGCGCCAGGTCGACGGTGCGGAGGGGATCGGGTCCGGCGGTCTCGGAGGTGAGGAGGAGGCCGTCCACGCCGCGGCGTACCAGGCGCGCCAGCGCCTCCAGCTCGGAGCGGTGGGGGAGCCACTGGCTCCCCAGGGTGGAGAGGAGCTGGGTGGCGACGATCACCGGCCGGCCCGCCTCGCGCGCGGCCTGCACCACCCGCGCGCAGGCGGCGGGGAACTCCACCGGGCCCACGCTCACCAGCAGGTCGCCGCGGGCCAGCACCACGGCGTCGGCCGCGGCGCAGATCTCCTCCACGTTCGCCACGGCGCGCGCGGTCTCCACCTTGGCGGCCACCCGCACCGTGCGTCCGCGCGCCGTCTCCAGCGCGGCCAGGAAGCGGCGCACCCGCGCCACGTCTTCCGCCGACTCCACGAACGACGCCATCACCGAGGAGAACACCCAGCGCTCCACGGCGCGGAGCGCGGCCTGGTCCTGCGCGGTCAGGCAGCGGTGGGCGAGCGGCCGTCCCTCGACCGAGATCCCCTTGCGCCGGCCGAGCGGCCAGTCGGTGAGCGCGCGGGCGGTGAGGGCGCCGGGGGCGGCCGCCTCCACCCGGAAGGCGTTCTCGCCGTCGCCCACCACCAGCACGTCGCCCGGGCGGCACGCCGCGAAGTCGAAGCCGGTGGTGCCGATCACCAGCGCCCCGGGGATCTCCTCGGCGGGATCTGGGGTGGGACGCAGCTCCACGCGCGTCCCGCGGGCGAGCTTGAGCGGCTCGCGGTTCGCCAGGCGGGGCTTGGAGCCGGGGAGGTCCAGCGAGAGGCGCACGCGCGCGCCGCGCTCCGCCGCCAGGTCGTGCACCCGCGCGCTCCACGCCAGCTGCTCGGCCACGTCCGCCTTCCCCAGGGGAAAGCGGAAGTCCGTCACCCCGCGCTCCAGCAGCGCCGCCACCAGCGCCTCGTCGCTGGTGGCGCGGCCCACCGAGCAGGCCAGCCGCGTGCGGCTCCCGGGCAGGCGGGAATGCCGCAGCGGACGCGCGGCGACGGCGGCGTGCTCCATCGGCCCGGCTACGCCTCGAACCCCTCGGGGCCCAGGCTGCGCTGCAGGGTCGGGACCCCGGCCCGGCGGCAGGCGCGGCGGAAGGCGGCCCGGTCGCCGATCCCCAGGTACAGCTCCACCTCCTTCCGCTCCAGCCCCTGCGCCCGCAGCAGCACCCAGGCGGCGCAGCGCAGCGCGGTGAAGAGGTGCTCCGCGCGGTCGAAGCCGCTGGCGCGCACCAGCTTCTGCGCCCCCTCGCGCGAGAGCGGGGCCAGGGCGCGCCGCAGGTCCGCCAGGCGGGTCATGTTGCGCGGGTCTTCCAGGAAGGCCGAGATCACCGCCCGCTGCACCCGGCTGAGCTTCCCCAGGTGCTGGAGGCGGCGTCCCACCGCGTCCACGTCGCTGCGCGAGGTGGCCGAGATCACCGCCCGCAGCAGCGTGGCCGGGGTGATCTCCGCCAGGCGGAGCGTGCGCACCTGCTCGCCGCGGAGCTTGGCCACCGCCTCGTCGGTGAGGCGCGCGCCGGAGAGCACCACGATGGTGGGGCCGGGAAGGTGCGGCAGGTCGGCGGCCACCCGCGAGTCCATGCAGAACACGGTGCCCTGCGGCTCGGCGGCCAGGTCGGGGGGGTGCGTGAGAACGCGGTACGGGAAGAGAAGACTGTCCAGCCCGGCGGCCAGCCTGCGGACCACCTGCGGTTCTCGGGACGCGACGACTGCTTTCACCATTGCTCGAAGGCGGGGGAACAGATGGTGCGGAAAACCCTCGCGCGGGAGGGAAGATCTGAGACGGGAAGTCGTTGTGGAGAGCGCGCATCCCGCCGGCGACGGCGGGAAACACATGGTGAATCTCACCTCTCGCGGCCGGGTTGTAAAGGGGCCGGAGCCGGGAGGTTCAATCGCTCCCCGCGTAGCCGGAGACCTCCACCACCCAGCGCAGGATCGGGGCGCGCGTCGCCTGCCACTCCGGGGAGTGGCGCGGCGCGCCCCTCAGCACGTGGCGGCGGGCGGCGCGGAGCGCGTCGGCGTCGCGCTCCAGGGATCCGTCCGGGTCCATGCGCTCCAGCGGCGCCTCCGCGCCCAGCAGGTCGCGGGCGAGCCAGAGCGCCGCCAGGAGGAAGCGGTCCGCCCGCTGCCCGCGCGCGGCGGCGGCGAGCCGGTCCCAGTCCACCTCGCCCCCGCGCCGGCGCAGGAGCCAGGCGAAGTCGCAGACGCTCTTCAGCGAGACGTTGAAGCAGTGGTTGAAGGCGGCGTGCGTGGCCAGGTGGAGGAGGAGGTCGTCGAGCGCGAGCGCCCGCACGGGGGCGCCGCCCAGCCGCACTTCCTCCGAGCGCGCCCACGCCCGCTCCATGTCGATGCGGAAGGGGCTCACCAGCTCGCGGCTGCGGGGCGCGCGCCCCAGCACGTCCACCGACCAGTGGATCTCCACCCGCTTGGCGCCGGGCTTCAGGTACGACGGCAGGTGGAGCGAGCGCACCACCTGGTGCTGCCACGACGGCGAGCCGATCGCCAGCCGCCCGTCCAGCATCGTCTCCAGCTCGCCGTACTCGTCGTGCGGCGCGTATCCCATCCCGGTGAGCACGCGGTGGGCGGTCCGCAGGCCGGCGGGGCGCACCACCAGGTCCAGGTCCTTCATCAGGCGGAGGGCGGGGTCGCCGTAGACGGCCTCGGCCAGGTACG
>DASUNK010000661.1:0-13323 GCA_036277195.1 Longimicrobiaceae bacterium
CGGCCCCCCTGCTTCTTCCCGCGCCGCAGCAGGCCGCCCAACCGATCGCCCAGCTTGCCCATCACTCCTTCGCCTCGCGGTAGGGGAAGAGCCCCTTCTGGAACCAGAGGAGGAGCCGGTCGATCCCGTAGGCCAGGAAGCCGATGACGATGAGGATCAGGAAGATGTGCTCCGAGAGCCCCCGCCGCTGGCTGGTGCTCAGCAGGTAGCCCAGCCCCTCCTTCGCGTTGATCAGCTCGGCCAGCATGATGTAGCCGAAGGCCAGGCCGAAGAGCTGGCGGAGCTGGTTGAAGATGTCGGGGAGCGCCAGGGGGATGAGCACCTTGAAGACCACCTGCCGGTCGCTGGCGCCCAGCGTCTCGGCCGTCTCCACGTAGCGGTCGTGCACGTCCACCACCGCCGACACCGCCGCGCCGAAGACGAAGGGGACGGTGGCGATGAAGATGAAGAAGATCTTCTGCGTCTCGTCGATCCCGAACCAGAGGATGGTGAGCGGGATCAGCGCGGCGATCGGGATGTTGCGCCCGAAGATGGCCAGCGGGGCGGCGGCCGCGTCGAACACCCGGTACGCCCCGGCCACGATCCCCAGCGGCACCCCGATCGCCACCGCCAGCAGGAAGCCGGCGACCACGCGCCAGAGGGTGGCCAGGATGCTGTCGAGGAGGCCGCGCTCGGTCACCAGCGCCGGCGCGCTGCGCACCACCTCGCCGGGGCTGGGGATGAGGGCGGGCGAGATGGCGCGCTCCTCCGGGCTCCCCAGGGTGAGGAGGAACCAGATCAGGATGACGAGCGCCACCGCCCCCGCGCCCACGGCGACGCGCAGGTGCCGGGGCGGGAGGACGCGCAGGTCGAGGAGCCGCATCGCCTACGACACCGCCTCGGCCGGGTAGACCTTCACCTCCACCCGCCGGTTCTTGGCGTGGTTCTGCGGGTCGTTCGCGTCCGCCGGGCGGTCCCAAGCCATCCCCACCGTGGCGAACTGGTTCGGGTCCAGGTCCGGGAACTTGCGCAGCACCGCCTCCTTCACCGCGTTGGCGCGGTTGAGCGACAGCTCCTGCACGAAGCTCTTGGGCACCTGCCCCTGCATCGACCCGTCGGTGTGCCCCTCGATGACGATGCGCGCCGCGCCGTACTGCCCGGCGAGCTGCCCGATCTCGTCCACCAGGAAGTCCACGTTCGGGTCGTACACCTCCTCCTTGGGCTTGCCGTCCACCACCCGGGTGACCTTGTGGCGCAGGTCCCACGAGTTGGGGAAGAAGTTGATCACCACCGTCTTGGTGAGCAGCTCCGGCGCCTCGGCCGCCACCGCGCTCGCCGTGGTGGCGGCGAACTGCGTGTTGTACTCGTTGCGCTGGTTGGCGTACTTCGGTTCGGTCTCCAGCTTCTTGATGACCGAGAAGTCCAACACCTGGTCGAACTCCGTCTTGGTGCCCACCTGGCCGATGCGGCGGTAGAGGAAGTACGCCGTGTTCCAGATGCGCTCGAAGTTGGTGGGGTTGTTCTGGTTGAGGAAGAAGTCGCGGTTCTCGGCGTAGTTGGTCCAGTGCGCGTCGCCCAGCATCCCCAGCGCGTCGGCGGGGGGGATGGAGTAGCCGTCGGCCATCAGCTGGGCCACCAGCTGCTTCTGGTCCTGCGCCTTGAGCGCCTCCACGCTGTCGAAGATCCCCCGCACCAGCCCCTCGATGATGGCGGGGTTGTCCTTGGCGAAGTCGGCGCGGGCGAACCACACGTCGGCGATCAGCTTGTTCGCCGTCTTGGTGGTCACCATCATCTTGTTGCCGCGCACGTCCGCCAGGTTGTAGATGTCCGGCGCCCAGCTCACCACGCACGCCAGGTTGCGGTCCGCGTTGAAGGCGGCCGCGGCCTGGAAGGCGTCCTGGGTGAACTTCCACTGCACGTCGCCCGGCTGCAGGCCGGCGTTGATCAGCGCGTTGAGCGCGAAGAAGTGCGAGGGCGAGTTCTGCGCGAGCACGATGGTCTTGCCGCGCACGTCGGCCATGGTGGCCACGTTGGCCCGGCAGACGATGCCGTCGCCGCCGTTGGACCAGTCGATCTGCTGGTAGACGCGCGGCATGGTGCGCGAGTCGCGCCGCAGCCCCTCCATCATCAGGGGGAGCATGTCGAGCGTGGCCCAGCCGATGTGGATGTCGCCCGAGGCGTAGGCGTCGCGCATGGCCACCGGGTCGTCGATCAGCACCAGCTCCAGGCGGAAGTCCTGCCCGCGCGCGTCCTTCCACACCTTGCCGGCCTTGAAGCCGTTGTTGGCGTGGATGACAGGCGCCCACCCGGCCCACACGTTCAGCGCCATGCGCACCGTGCGGTTCTGCATGGGCTTGTAGCTGGAGACGCCGCGCACGTCCGGCAGCCGCTGCGCGGCCACGTAGTTGTACTCGCGGACGGTGGTGGCCGCCTGGCCGTCGGGGGCCTCGGCCAGCATCCCCAGCGAGTCGCGGTCGATGTCCTTGGCCTTCGGCTCGTCGCCGCCGCCGCCGTTCCGGCCCAGGAAGCGGGACACGCCCAGCCCGATCAGGGCCAGGATCACCACTCCCATCGCGATCTTGAAGAGGGGGGTCGGTCGGCCCCCCGCCGCTGCATCCGCCATGGTGTTCGTCCTCTCGCGCTTGGCTCAGTCGTGAGTCAGGTACCGCGGAACGAACTGCGTCCTACGCCTGCTGCTCGGTGACGGCGGGGCCCAGGTCCTTGGCGCTCTCCGCCACCGGGGTGCTCTCGGGGGTCTTGAGCCCGAGCTCGATCTCGAACTTGGAGAGGGCGTCCTCGGCCATCTGCTCCTCCATCCGCTGCTCGGCCTTGATCTCGTCGACCCCCTTGGAGGAGAGGTCGGCGGCCACGCGGGCCTTCCCCCGGTTCTGGTCGATCTTCTGCTGGATGACCGTCTCCAGCTCGCCGAAGTCGGTGGTGACGTTCATCTCGAAGCTCTCGGAGAGCTTGGCCACCTCGGCCTCGGCCGCGCTCATCTTCAGGTCCGCGTCGTACTTCTGGATCTTGTCGCGGACCTCGGCCAGCTTCTTGTTGGCGTGCTGGATCTTGAGCAGCGCGTTGTTGTAGGCCTCCTGGTGCATCCGCAGCTGCTCGCGGTTGCTCTCCAGGTCCTTCTTGTTGCGCTCCATCTCCACCGCGAAGCGGGCCGCGGTCTCGCGGTCGCCCGCCTTCAGGTAGCTCTTGATCTGCGACTCCAGCGTGCGCTGGCGCGACTCGCCGGTGGACACCTGGCGGGTGACCTTCTCCACGAAGGCGGCGTACAGCTCCAGCCCCTTGCGCCCCTCCTTCAGCTGCTCCACCGCCACGTCGTACTCGTACTGCATCTGGGCGATGGGGTCCGCCGTCCAGAAGAGGTTGGCGATCTTGTTGAGCTGCGCGCGAAAGGCCGCCCAGAACTTTCCGAGGATCATCGCTTCCCCGCTTCGGCTGTGGTGGTGGCGCTGAGGGGGACCGGCGGCCGCCGGTGCGCCTTCCCCCGTGGTGGCCGCCTGGTACGGGACGCGCCGGCCGCAGGTTTCGCGGCCGCAACGAGTTGAGTCGATCGGAAGCGCGCGGAACGTCCGGCGCCGGGGTCGTGCGGGAATATCGGCGCGGCAGGGCGCAGGGGCAAGAGCGGCGCGGCGCCACGAAAAAGCGGCCGCCTGCCCGTGCAGGCGGCCGCCGCTCCGTCCCTCCCCCGCAGCGGGTGCCTAGTCCTCGGCGCCGCACCCGGCGAACTGGGGCACCGCGGGCGCGCCCAGCGAGAGCGAGTAGAGCTTGGGGGGACCCGCCGGCTCCTGGCGCAGGTCGCCGAACTGGTCGGCGAAGAAGGCCCAGTGCTCCTCGGGGACGGGGACGTTCAGCTTGGCCAGCTCCTCCTCACGGTCGAGCAGCCCGTAGCGCACCTGCTGGCAGAGGAAGGAGAGGATGACGGGCGCGTGGCGGCCGTTGCGCTTCCGGTACAGCTCCAGCCCGATGCCGCCGCCCACGCAGTCGGTGTCGAAGCCCTGCACCCCCGGGTCGGTCCAGGGGAGGTCGGAGATGTAGGCGAAGATGTCCTTCTTGGGCATCTGGTGCGCGGCCATCATGCGGATGAGCCACGGGTTGTTCCTGCTGACGATGGAGCCGCCGTAGGGGATCTCGATGCCGGTGAGCACGCACGAGGCCTCGTATTCGCGCATCAGCCGCTGGTAGTTGGGGAAGCGCCACCCCTTGTCGCAGCGCGAGCACCCGCCCTTGTCGGCGGCGCGCACCGCCTCGACGATGACGGCCGAGGCGCGCTTCACGTCGTTGACGTAGAGCCAGTCCACCCCCAGGTGCCGCGTCACCCCCATGCAGTTCTGCCAGACGGCGTCGTGCTTCATCCCGTTGTCGACGGTGAAAGCGAGCACCTTCATCCGGTACTTCTCCACCAGGAGCTTGAGCGCCGCGGTGCTGTCCGCGCCGCCGGAGAAGGCCAGCAGGAAGTCGTAGCCGCGCGCGCCGCGCCGCGTCTCCATCACCTCTTCCCACTGCCGGGTGAGCGCCTCGGCGGAGGGGCGGGTGGCGAAGTGGTCGAGGCACTCCTGGCACACGAAACGGCCGTCCTGCTCGTGGAACCGGAGGGCGGGATGGTCCGTGGCGTTGAGGCAGATGTCGCACATGCGGGCGCCCGCGGACGGGTACTGGACGGTAATGCTCACCGAAATGCCTCCGGGGTTGCGAGAAGGGCGTAGGGGGAGAGAGCGTGCGGTACGGGAGAGCGAGGGATCAGCCGCGGGCGGGGCCAGCCGGAGAGGCGGAACGCGCAGCCAGTGTCGTAAACAGAGGTTTGCCAACTCTAGCGGCGGGCGCCGCGCCGGTCAAGGTGCGGCGAGCGGGCGGAGGAGGAGCCAGGCGAGGAGGAGCCCGGCGGCCGCGAAGAGGCCGTGCCAGGCCAGCCCCGCCGCGCACCAGGCGGCGAAGGCCAGCACGTCGCCGGTGTGGGCCGGGGGCGGCGGCGCGGCCAGGCCGAGCCGCTTCCGCAGCGCGCCCACGGTGACGTGCCCGAGGCGCGCGTCGGCGAAGCCCTCACGGTAGAGGTTGCGGGAGTGGCGCCCCCGGACGAAGGCGCGGAAGAGGCGCCGCGGCACCAGCGCCATGCCGACGGTGAAGGCGCCGAGGTTGAGGAGCCAGGCCCAGAGGTGGCGGCCGCAGCCGCTGGCGATCTCCCAGGCGGCGATCTCGGCCTCGCCGGGCCAGTCGGCGGCGTAGCCGGTGGCCACGTGGTGGAGGTCGTGCAGGCGCGCCGCGGCGACGCGCGCCCAGGTGTTGGGGAAGAAGAAGGGGATGGGCTTCGACTCGACGCGCACCCAGCGGGCGCCGTAGCCGCCATCGTCGCCCAGGCCGGAGAGGCGGAAGAAGAGAGCGCGCGCCTCGTCCAGCGGCATCGGGTCCGGGTAGTCGCTCACGCGCTCACTCCCGCAGGCGGATGCCGGTGCTGGCCTCGCCGGCCGCGCCCTCGGCCAGCAGCGCGTCGACGGCCGCGCCGATCCCCGCGTCCAGCTTCGCGCCGGTGCGGCTGAAGCCCAGCAGCGCGCGCACCTGCGCCGTCAGCTCCCGGCGCGGCAGCCCGCCCGTCTCGCGCAGCACCATCAGCACGGCCTCGCGGTACTCCTCCGGCGGAATGCGCTCGGCGGGGATGCGCGTGCCGGCGCGGCTGCGCACCGCGAAGGTGCCCTGCGGGCTCCAGACGAACTCGCCGCGCAGCTGCACCCGCCCCGCCTGCCGCGCCACGTCGAGCACGTGCCGGATTCGCGCGGCCACGCGGCTCCCCGCGCGCGCCAGCCCCCACATCGCGGAGACGCGCGCCGTCAGCTCGTCCACGTGCACCGGGGCCTCGGCCGCCACCACTGCGTCGATCGCCTCCAGCAGCTGGCCCAGCGGCGCGGTGACCGGATCGCCGCGGTGGCGCTGGCCGCCCTCCAGCCGCGTGTACGGCTGGGACCGGAGCCCCGGAAGCGCGGGCGGCGGCTCGTCCTCGGCGACCGGCTCCGGCGGTGGAGCCCCCGCGACCGGTTCCGGCGCCGCACTCTCCTCCGCAGCTTGCTGCGCGCGGGCCTCGTGGGCCCGCGCGCGCGACTCCTCCACCCGGCGGAGGATGCGCTCCACCTGTCCCTCGCGGTCCTTGAACCAGTCGGTGGACCACACGCGGTGGATCTCCCATCCCCGCAGCTCCAGCACCTGCTGGCGCAGCCGGTCGCGGTCGCGCGCCGTCTGCGAGGCGTGGTAGGCCACGCCGTCGCACTCGATGCCGCACACGTAGCGGCCGGGGAGCGCGTCGTCGAGCACCGCCAGGTCGATGCGGTAGCCCGCCACCCCCACCTGCGGCTGCACCCGCAGCCCGCGCCGCGTCAGCTCCTGGAGCACCTCGCGCTCGAAGAGCGACTCGGCCTCGGCCGCCGCGGCGGCCTGCGCGGAGTCGAGCCGCCCCTGCTCGGCGTAGAGCAGGAAGTCGCGCAGGAGCAGGGGGCCGCGGGTGGTGGCCGCGGCGGGGCTGATCTCGTCGCCCTTCATCGACGAGAACACCACCATCTTCCGCCGCGCCCGCGTGGTGAGCACGTTCAGCCGCCGCCACCCGTTCTCGCCGTTGATCGGGCCGAAGTTGTAGCGCAGCCGCCCGTCGCGCGCGCGGCCGTAGGTCACGCTCAGGAAGATCACGTCGCGCTCGTCGCCCTGGATGTTCTCCAGGTTCTTCACGAAGAACGGCTCGTCGCGGGCCCGGCTGAAGAACGGCTCCAGCGAGGGGTCCTCGCGGCGGCGCAGCTCGATCTCGTCCTGGATGGCGAGCTGCTGGCGCAGGTTGAAGGTGCCCACCCCCAGGCTCAGCTCCGGGTGCTCGCGGGCGTGCCGCACCACCGCGTCGACCACGCGGCGCGCCTCCACCGGGTTCAGCCCCTTCCCCTCGTACACGCCGTCGGCCACGTGCACGAACACCAGCCCCTCGGCGTGGCTCTCCGTCTCCACGCTGGGGAAGGTGAAGAGGTCCGCGTCGTAGAAGGAGACGTTGGAGAAGGTGATGAGCGACTCGTGCGTGCTGCGGTAGTGCCACTTGAGCCGCGTCTTCGGCACGCCCGCGCCCATGAACTCCTCCAGGATGCTCTCGCTGTCCTCGAAGAGCGGGGTGCCGTCCTCGGCCAGCGGGGCGTCGGCCTGGCCCGCCATCACGCTGAAGAAGTTGGTGGGCGGCAGCTGGTTGGGATCGCCCACCACCACCAGCGCGTGGCCGCGGGCGATGGCGCCCACCGCGTCCTCGGCGGGGAGCTGGCTGGCCTCGTCGAAGATCACCAGGTCGAACGACGGCCCGCCGCCGTCCAGCAGCTGGGCCACGCTGAGCGGGCTCATCATGAAGCACGGCTTGATGGCGCGGATGGCCGAGCCGGCGCGCTGCATGGTGGTGCGCAGCGGGGCGTGCCCGCGCTGGCGGGCCATCTGCCCCTGCAGCCAGGGCATGGCCGTGGCGGCCGCCTCGCCGCGCAGGCGGAGCTGCACCGCGTCGCGCAGCTGCGCCACCAGCCGGTCGCGGTTCTCCTGCAGCGCCTGCGCGTCGAGCCGGCGGAACTCGGCCACCCGCTGCTCGTGGGTGAGGGTGGCGAAGGCGCGCAGCGGCTCGCGCTCCTGCACGGCGGCGTTCACCCACTTCTGGTGGAAGGCGCGGCGGAAGGCGCGCGGGAGCTCCGCCCACGCCACCTCGCCGGCGAAGGCGGGGGCCAGCAGCTCGGCCGCGAGCCCGCCGGCCACCTTCTGCCGCACCAGCTCGAAGGCCGCCCAGCGCGGCGCCAGCCCGATCCCCTCCTCCATCGTCCGCGCCCGCTCGGCGGCCCCGGCCAGCGGGGTGTCGCCCAGCCACTCCGCCGGCCACCCGCCGAGCGCGCGCAGCTCGGCCAGCGCGCCGTCCACCCGGTCCGCCGCCTCGCGCAGCGGCGCGGCGAGCGACACGTCCGGGTGCGGCTGCGCGGCCAGCTCGGCGGCCTTCTGCTCCAGCCCGTGCGCCACGCACACCCCGCGGAACTCCACCACCCAGCGGACGTAGCCGTCCAGCGCGTCCCACCCGCTCTGCTCGCCCTGCCAGAGCGCGCCGAAGAGCTCGCGGGCCGCCTCGTCGCGCCCGGCCAGCCAGGCGCGCTCGCGGCGCAGCTCGTCCACCTTCTTCAGGTCCTCGGCCTGCGCCAGCAGCGAGCCGCGGTACGCCGGCAGCCGGTACGCCAGCCAGCGCCGCTTGATCGACCGATGGCGTCCGCTCAGGAAGTTGAGGAAGCGGAAGAGGCTCGACTCCTTCGCGTCCATGAAGGCCACGTCGGCGGCGTGGTCCTGCTCCAGCACCTCGCGGGTGAAGCGCTGCTGCGCCCGCTGGCGCAGCTCGGCCAGGCGGCGCCCGTGCTCCACGATCTCCAGCGCCGGCTGCGGCGGGGCGTTCCAGGCGTCGCTGCGGAGCACGGCCAGCGGCGCGCCCGGCGAGCGGCCCATCACCTCGGCCGCGTGCACGGCGGTGCGCGCGTCGGCCAGGGTGCGCACCGGGGGCAGGCCGTACGCGGCGGAGACGCCCTCGGCCAGGCGCGCCGTCTCCTCCACCGCGGCGCGCAGGGCGGAGAGCAGGCCGCGGGCGGCGTCCAGGTCTCCCTCGGACCAGAAGGTGCGCGTGGAGTCGCGCCAGGGGTGCGCGGCCGGGTCGCCCGTCTCGACGGCGCCGCGCGCCAGGTCCTCCAGGTCGCGCACGGCGCCGTCCAGCTCCTCGCGGGTCACGCCGTCGGCGGAGCGGTCCAGCCGCACCCGGGGCGCGTCGCGGAGCGCCAGCAGCTCGCCGAAGCCGCGGTAGGGGGCCATCCCCAGCGCGCCGTACGGGGTGTGCACCGCCTCGGCGTAGGCGGTGAGGGTGCGGCGCACCGCGTCGAGCCGGGCGGCCTCGGACGCGGGGGGCTTCGGCTTCTGGAAGGTGGCGTCGAGCGCGCGGGCGATCTCCTTGAGCACGGCGCGCTTGTTGGCCTTGGTGGAGTGCAGCTCCAGGCAGAAGTCGCCCAGCCCCGCCTTCACCAGCCGGTCGTGCACCACCTGCAGCGCCGCCATCTTCTCGGCCACGAAGAGGACGGACTTCCCCGCCGCCAGCGCCTGGGCGATGAGGTTGGTGATGGTCTGCGACTTCCCGGTCCCCGGCGGGCCCTCCAGCACCAGGTCGTAGCTCCGGTCCACCGCGGCGATGGCGCGCAGCTGGCTGGAGTCGGCGTCCACCACCTGGAAGGTGCGCTCGGGGGGGAAGTCGGCGTCCAGCTCCAGCTCGCGGACGTCGTCGGGGAGCCCCACCGTCTGCCCGCCCTTGCGGGTGACGAGCTGGCGCACCAGCCGGTGCGCGGCGAAGGCGCCGCCGTGGGCCTCCAGGTCCTTGTACATCACGAACTTCTGGAAGGCGAACAGCCCCAGGTACGCCTCGCCGGTCACGCTCCAGCCGGGGTGGGCGGCCACGGCCGCGGCGGCGGCGTCGAGGAACGTCTGCAGGTCGAAGTCGTCGCCGGTCTCGGCCGGGAGCTCGGGGAGGGCGAGGCCGAAGGTGCGCTTGAGGTATTCGCCGAGGGCGGGGTTGACGACGGGGTCGTCGTCGGTGGCCTCGACGGTGTAGCCGGCGGCGGCGGAGCCGCGGGCGAGCGCCACGGGGAGGAGGAGGAGCGGGGCGCGCAGCTCCTGCTCCGAATCCTTGTCCTCGCGGTAGCGGAGCACGCCGAGCGCCAGGAAGAGGGCGTTGACGCCCTGCTCCTCCAGGGTCTCGCGCGCCTGCTCGTCGATGCGGCGGAGCGAGCGGTCGAGCTGCTCGGGCGGGGCGGTGGTCTGCAGCTGGTCGTCGGTGTGGCGGGCGTGCGGCGCGGCCGCGTCGTACGGCGTGGTGGCGGCCGCGGCTGCGGGTGCCGCCTCGTCCACGGGCACGTCGAAGAGCTCGGTTTCGGAGGAGGCCCCCTCCCCCGAAAACCCCTGGCCCTGGGGGAGGTGAGAACCGCCGGCTTCGGGTACAGCGGATGCCGGCGCGCTCGTCTCGGGGGGATGCGTGCTTTCGGGCTCGGGGGCGGCGCGGAAGCGCATCGGCTTCCGCTGCAGGTACAGGCGGCGGAAGATCTCGGCGGGGTGCTCGTCGGTGACGGCTACCGTCGAGACCTTGGTCATGCGGAAGTTCAGCGCGCGGTTCCGCTTGCTGAGGTCCAGCAGCTTGCGCTTCCAGTTGTCGATGGAGGCGGCGATGCGGGCGTCGTCGCCGGAAGGCGCGGGAGCGGGAGGGACGCTGCTCTCGGCGGTGCTCATGGGCCTGCTCGGAAAGAGAGCGGGGCTGCGTTGGAAGCCTGATGTTTAGCGTGCACCCAAGGGCGGGGCAAGGACAGAGGCTGCGAGATACACGTTGTCATCCTGAGGCCCGGTCACACGCGCTCACCGCATGCACGAGAGACGGCAGGGCCGAAGGATCCAGCCGGGGAATGGCGAGAGGGTCGAGCGCGGCAGCATCACGGATATCGCAGCCCGGGTTCACCCGCGCTAGAGTTACCAGCGATGGTGCAGGCTCACGAACTGTCGCTGCGCGGGTGTGGCCGTGACTTCGTCGCCAGGAGGCAAACCCGGGGCAAGGCAGGTAGTTTCTCGGGCGTCGCCCTGGATTCCAAGCACGGACGGTGTGTTGACGCGACGCCGCTCGGAATGACAATCTGGATGAACGGACCGGTCTCCTGACCAGACTGCCGAAGAACCGGATCGAGCCGATCGCGCCCGCCGCGTAGTCTCCTGTCGCGTTCCGGAACACCGTGTCCACGCGTGCAACAAGGTGTAGCGCAGCGAGACACCCCCTCAGCGGCTGGAATCCCATTTTTAATGCTGGTGAACGCTCGCAAGTGCTTGTAGATTAGCATCTTGGATCGTAAACTGATGGAGGATTCGAGGCGGCCCCGGGGTTGCCTCACCAGGAGGCATCACGACCACACGGCACCCCGGCCAAGGGCCGGTGCGGGCGCCCGGAGGGATTTTGCCCCTGGAGTACTCGATGTCCAAGCGTTCCACCATCCTGCTGGCGCTCACCGCGCTGGCCGCCGGCTGCGGCGGAGGCGGCGCCGCCGACCCCGCAGGGCCGACGAACCCCGGCACCACCCCCTCGGTCGCCACGCTCGCCGTCTCGCCCGCGAGCGGCTCGGTGGAGGTGAACGGCACCTTCCAGCTCGCCGCCTTCGCCCGCGACGCGGCGGGGAACGTCATCACGCACCCGAATCTCCCCGCTCCCACCTTCGCCACCAGCGACGCCACCCGCGCCACCGTGGACGGCACCGGGCTGGTGCGGGGACTGGCCGCCGGGCCGGTGACCATCACCGCCAGCCTCACCGCCGGCGGCACCACGCACACGGCCCTGGCCGCCCTGCAGGTGACCGCCCCGGCAGGCTCCGGAGGTGGGTCCGGCGGCGGAACCGGCGGCTCCGGAGGAGGCACTTCGGCCCCCAGCTCGGCGACGGTGCAGGGCGTCGACGGCGGCTTCTCGCCCAACACGGTCACCATCGCGGTGGGCGGCACCGTCACCTGGACGATGGTGGACGAGGACCACGACATCACCTGGGTCGGCGCGGCGCCGCCGGCCGGCAACATCGAGCGCATGGACGAGGGCGAGTCGGTGACGCGCTCCTTCCCCACGGCGGGGACGTACACCTACCGCTGCGACCGGCACGACGACGAGGACGACCCGGAGACGGGGACCGTGACCGTCGTGCAGGGTGGTGGCGGCACGGGCGGTGGGAATACCGGCGGTGGAAACACCGGTGGCGGGAACACCGGTGGCGGGAACACCGGCGGCGGCGGCACCACGGGGCCGAGCGTCACCGTCACCACCCCGGGCGCGCGCTTCAGCCCGGCCGCGGTCACCATCCAGCCCGGCGGCACCGTCACCTGGCAGTTCTCCGGCGACCGGCACAACGTCACCTTCACCGGCGCCGCGCCGACCGGCGGCAACATCCCCGACACCAGCTCCGGGTCCGTTTCCCGGACGTTTCCGGCCGTCGGGACGTACGGTTTTGTTTGTACCCGGCACAACGGGATGACGGGGCAAGTGGTCGTGCAATAGCCCGGTGGCGAGCGCGATCCCGAACTGGCGACCACCAACCACGCACCACGAGGGATGGAGTGATGAAGATTTCTGGCTACGCGCTGCTCGCCGCGGCGCTCCTGGCGACCCCCTTCGCCGTCCTGCGCCCCGCCGAGGCCGAGGCCCCGCCGACGACGCACGAGGTGAAGATGCACATGGAGGGGACCACGGCGCGCTTCGAGCCGGCCAACCTCACCATCAAGCGGGGCGACCGCGTGCGCTTCGTGACCGTCACCGGCGGGCCGCACAACGTGGCCTTCGAGGCCGACAAGGTCCCCGACGCCGCCGAGGCGGCGCTCACGGCGGGGATGCCGAACCAGATCGCCCCGCTGGCGGGCCCGCTGGTGATGAGCGCCGGCGACAGCTACACCGTCAGCTTCGCCGGCGTCCCCGCGGGGAGCTACGAGTACATCTGCATGCCCCACGTGGCGATGGGGATGAAGGGGAAGATCACCGTCCAGCCCTAGTTTCTCCCTTTCCATGAGGAGGTGGGCCGCCCGAGCCGGCGGGCCCGCCTCCGCACACACCAGGAGCACGCACGTGTCGAGAATCGTCCGCGGAGTGGCGGCGGTGTGCCTGGCCGCCGGGGGGGCGCTGGCACCGGCCGCGGGGGCCGGGGCGCAGTCGCTGCTGGACCGGCCGCCCGACCTCAACGGCGGCTGGGTGGGAAGCCGGGGGCAGGTCTACTTCAACTTCGTGCACCGCTTCGTCTCGAGCGACGCGCCCGAGCGCAAGGTGTCGAACGCGCCCAACTTCACCCTGGCGGCGGGGCTCCCCTTCCGCGCGCTCCTCGGCGTGAACTACGCCACCAACTCCACGCTGGCGCCGCGCTACCCCAACGAGTGGGAGTTCTTCCTCCGCCACGCCCTGCTGCAGCAGGACGCCGGGCTGCCGCTCGACGTGTCGGCACAGGTGGCGTACAACCTGGCCTCGGACGGGCTGGACGGCGAGCTCTCGCTGGGCCGGCGGCTGGGGCCGCTGCGGCTGGTGGCCTCGGGACGCGTGCTGGCCGACGCCTTCGACGAGGGGGAGCTGCGCTTCGCGGTAGGTGGGGGAGGCACGCTGCGCATCTCGCGCTTCGTGGCGCTGGCGGGCGACGTGGCCACCCTGCTGGAGCCCCGCGAAGAGGACGGCGACCAGCCGGAGGAGCGGGTGGCCTGGGGCGCCGGGCTGCATATCGCCATCCCCTCCACGCCGCACACCTTCTCGCTGCAGGCGGCGAACACCAACAACAT
>DASUNK010000662.1:0-6495 GCA_036277195.1 Longimicrobiaceae bacterium
ACGACGGTGGTGGTGCTGAGCAACTACGACTCCGCCGCCGGCCTGGTGGGCGACTACCTCCAGGAGCTGCTCGTCCCCGATTGACCGGACGATCCACACCCTTCCGCCGGGAGCGCGGGGCGTCTATTCATGACGGATGGAAGCCTCCCTCCTCCCCGACGAGGCCGTGGTCTCGCTCTGCGCGCGGGCGCTGGCGATCCGCCACCGCGACCCGGAGGCGGCGCTCGCGCTGGCACAGCAGGCCGTGGAGGCCGCCGCAGCCGAGGGAGTCGCGCCGGACGCGCGCCGGCGCAGCCTGGCCGCGCTCGGCGCCTGTCTCTCCCTGGTCCCCGCGGACGTGCTCGGCGCCCGCGAGGCGCTGCACCAGGCCCTGCAGGCGTCCGCCGACGCCGACGACGAGCGGCTGCGCTGCGAGGTGCTCAACGAGCTGGGCGGCAACTACGCCGCCACCTACGAGTTCGAGGCCGCCTCGGAGCACCTGCGCGAGGCGGTCGAGCTGGCGCGCCGCCTGGGCTACGGCTTCGAGGAGGCCCGGGCGCTGCGGCTGCTCGGCAGCGCCTGCACCGGGGTGGGCGATTTCGTGCAGGCGCTCCCGCTCCTCCTGGAAGCGCTCCGCATCCACGAGGCTGCGCCGGGCGGCGAGGCGCGCGGGGACGCCGAGCTCTGGGAGCGCGGCACCCTCTTCGGGTGCATCGGCGTGGTCTACAGCAACATGGACCAGCACGAGCAGGCCATCTCCTACTACGGGGTGGCGCTGGAGTGCTTCGCCGAGCACTACCCGCTCGGTGCCGCGCGCACGCTCTACCGCATGGGGATCGCCGCGGGGGAAGGGCTGAAGGACACGGAGCGGGCCGAAGCGTACTACCGCCGCAGCCTCGCCCTCCACGAGCGGCACGGCGACCGCGGCGTGCGGGCCCTCAGCCAGCTCGGCATCGGCACCACGCTGGTGCAGCGCGGGGAGTACGACGAGGCCGAGCGCGCGCTGCACGAGGCGCTGGAGGCGCTGGAGGGCGACCCGGTGCACCTGGGGCACTACGCCGACGCGCTCTGGATGCAGGGAGACATCCACCTGCACCGCGCCCAGCACGCCGAGGCGCTCGGCTGCTTCGAGCGCGCCCTCCCCCTCTACCTGCAGTCCGGCCGCCCCGCCGCGCACCTCGCCTGGCTCCACTGGCGCTTCTGCCAGGCGCACAAGGGTCTGGGCCACTTCGAGCCGGCGCTCCACCACCACGAGCGCTACCACCAGCTGCGGGTAGAGCACCTGGAGGAGCAGGCGAACGCCCGCATGTCGGAGATGATGGTGCAGTTCGACACCGAGCGCGCGCTCAAGGACCGCGAGATCTCGCGGCTGCGCAGCGTGGAGCTGGAGCGCGAGATCGCCGAGCGCAGGGAGGCCGAGGCGGCGCTGGCCCGTGCCAAGGCCGAGCTCGAGGAGGCCAACCGCGAGCTGCACGCCCTCGCCATCCGCGACCCGCTCACCGGCCTCTACAACCGGCGCTACCTCGACCAGCGCTTCGCCGAGGCCTTCGCGCTCACCCGGCGCCGCGCGCAGCCGCTCGCCGTGATGATCTGCGACCTCGACGACTTCAAGCGGATCAACGACACCTTCACCCACGCCGTGGGCGACCAGGTGCTGCGCACCGTGGGCGGCATCATCCGCCAGCACGTGCGGGTGAGCGACGTGGCCGCCCGCTTCGGCGGAGAGGAGTTCGTGGTCCTCTTCCCCGCCGCCACGCTGGAGCAGGCGGCCGCCGCCAGCGAGAAGCTGCGCGAGCTGGTGGCGGGCTTCCCGTGGAGCACCCTGCACCCGGAGCTCGCCGTCACCGTCAGCGCGGGGGTGGCCGCCGCGGACCCGGCGCACGCCAGCCACGAGAAGCTCCTCCACGACGCGGACCGCCGCCTCTACCAGGCCAAGCGCCAGGGAAAGAACCGCGTGGTGAGCCAGCACTGACGATGCTTGCCAAACGCTTGTAGGAACCCGATCTTGCGGACGTGGCGGCACCGCTCCGCCACTCCGGCCGGCTCCCTCCGCGCTCCTGCCCCACCCGGAGGCAGCCCCCCCTCTCCGT
Source organism: Longimicrobiaceae bacterium (assembly GCA_036277195.1). Taxonomy (GTDB): domain Bacteria; phylum Gemmatimonadota; class Gemmatimonadetes; order Longimicrobiales; family Longimicrobiaceae; genus Longimicrobium. The sequence goes on from DASUNK010000662.1 coordinate 2,070, forward strand.
CCCCGCACGCCAGGGTGAGCCAATGGACGATCCTTGCGCTCTCCGCAAGGCGGGACGCCTCGCCGTCCTCGCCGCCCTCCCGCTCCTCGCCTCCGCCTGCTCCGACCGGGGGGATTCTCCCACCATCGTGGTCCCGCCCGGGGGCTCGGCGCCCGTGCTGGCGGCGCTGGAGTGCCGGGCCGTCGTGGCCCAGCGCACCGTCACCTGCGCCCCGGCCACGGGCGGGGCGCGCTTCGACCTGCACACGCTCGGGGGCCAGGGCGTGTACGTGCGCCTGGCCGCCTCCTCGGCGGCCTACGCGAGCGACGTGTTCTCGTTCGACCTGACGGTGCAGAACCTCTCGGACCTCGCCTACGCCACCGCCGACGGCGCCACCCGCCACGACGACGGCGTGCGCGTCTTCTTCCACAGCGGCCCCACCGTCACCAGCGGCTCGGGCGCCATCACCGTCGACAACGAGGACGGCACCGGCACCTTCACCGCCGCCGGCCAGCCCTTCTTCCAGTACGGCGGCGACCTCGGCGGCATCGACCAGCCGGAGCTGGGAGCCGAGGGGATCCTGGTATCCTCCGAGACCTCGACGGCCAAGACGTGGGAGCTGGGGATGCCCGCCACGGTGCTCGAGTTCTCGTTCATCCTCTACATCAGCACCCAGACCCCGGCGGGCGCCATCGCCACCGTGGCCCCGCAGGTGACCGCGGTGGCCCCGGACCCGATGGTCCCCGGCTCCGCGGCCACCCTCACCGGCATCAACTTCGACGCCACGCCGGGCGACAACGCCGTCACCATCGGCGGCGTGGCGGCCACGGTCACCGGCGGCACCGGCACCACCGAGCTGACGGTGACGGTGCCGTGCGTGCTCTCGGGCGACGTGAACGTGCAGGTGACCACCGGGGGGATGAAGGGTGCGGCCTTCGAGCACCCGCTGGAGACCAACCTGCGCACCCTGGCCGCGGGCGAAGCGGTGGTGGTGACCGACCCCGCCGAGGTGGCGTGCAACGAGATCGCCTCCAGCGGGGTGGACAGCGAGTACGTGATCGCGGTCTACAACACCGCCACCTCGCCGATCTCCACCACCGACTTCCAGGTCTCCGCCGACGGGACGGGCGATCTCGTCCTTCCCGCACGGCTGCGGCGCTTCGCGGCGCCGGCGCCGCCCCGCATGGCCTCGCCGCTGACGCTGGGCGCGGCCGTCGCGGCGGCGCGGCAGGAGGAGATCGACCAGCGGCACTACCGGCTGCTGGAGCGCAACCGCGCGGCACACCAGCGGCTGCGGCGGCGCTTCGCGGGCGACCCGCGCATGCGCCGCTCGGTGGTGAGCCTCGACGTGGTGCCGCCGGTGGTGGACACCTTCTTCGTGGCCGACCTGAACGAGCCGGACTTCTGCGACTCGCCGATCGAGGTCCCCGCCACCCGCGTATACTACGACGGCAAGCTCGCCATCTACGAGGACAACGCCAACCCGATCACCGCCGCGGGGAACGCCACGCTGGCCGGCTACTACGACGACATCGGCGACCAGTTCAACGCCGACATGGAGCCGGTGGTCACCACCTTCTTCGGGGACCCGCTGCTCCGCGACGACGTCACCGACGACAACGGCGTGGTGGTGGCGCTCTTCACCGAGGTGGTGAACGACAGCTTCCCGGGGGTGGCCGGCTTCGTGGTGAGCTGCGACCAGTACCCGAACGCGGCGGGGAACAGCGCCAGCAACTTCGGCGAGTTCTTCTACGCGCTGGTGCCCACCTCCACCACGCCGGGGTACGCCTCCTCCAGCACCATGGACTCCTGGTACTGGAGCATCCGCGCCACCTTCATCCACGAGACCAAGCACGTGGTCCACTTCGCCGAGCGCGTCGACGCGGCTGCCCCCGACTTCGAGGAGAGCTGGCTGGAGGAGGGGCTGGCGCGGCACTCGGAGGAGCTGTGGGCGCGCGAGGCGGTGTACAACGTGGCCTGGAAGGACAACACCGGCTATGGGAGCGCCGGCTCGCCCGGGAGCCTGTACTGCGACTACCGGCGGACGGACGCGCCCTGCCTGGCCACCGACCCGGCGCGCCCGTCGCTGAACCTGTTCCGGCACTTCCAGGGGCTCAACACCTTCCTGAGCGATCCCACCGACTACTCGCCGTTCGGCGCCACGGCGGCGGGCGGGTCGTCGTTCTACGCCACCTCGTGGTCGCTGGTGCGCTACGCGCTGGACCGCTACGCCGCCACCGAGGAGGCCTTCCTGACCGCCATCACCCAGACGGCGGCCACCGGGGTGGCCAACCTGGAGGCGGTGGCCGGCGTCGACATCGAGGAGCTGCTGGGGGGATGGGCGCTGGCGCTCTACGCCGACGACTACCCGGGGCTGGTGGGCGCGGACGACGTGCTGCTGATGCCCACCTGGAACTTCACCGACATCTATCTCGGGCTGAACGACGACTTCCCGGCCACCTTCCCCACCGTCTACCCGCTGGCGCCCACGCTGCTGGCCTACGGGTCGTTCGCGCCGGTGAGCGTGCCGAGCATCGCCGGCGGGGCGGTGGCGTACTTCGGCTTCTCGGGGGTGCAGTCCGCGCCGCAGCTGCTGCGGCTGGAGGATTCCGGGGGAGGAGCCCCGCCCGCCACCCTGCGGATCGCCATCGGCCGGGTGAAGTGAGCCGGGTGATGAAGATCGTGGCGGCGGGCGCGCTCCTGGCCGGGTGCGCGCCCGCCTCCGCCGGCGGCGAGGCCGGGGTGCCGGGCGATACCCTGCGCGGGACGCTGCGGGTCGTCGGCTCGGAGCCGGCGACCCGGTTCGTGCTGCGTCCCGCGCGGGGCGACCCCGTCACCCTGCTGGGCGAGCGCGCCCTGCTCGAGCGCCTGGCCGGGCTGGAGGTGATGGTCGCGGGCGAGGTCGAGCCGTCTGGCCGCTTCCGCGTGGCGCGGGCGGCGGTGCGGGCTGCGGACGGCGTTCCCGCCGTGGACGGGGTGCTGGCGCGCGACGGCGAGGGTTACGCGCTGGTGACGGCGGACGGGCGCCGGCTGGCGGTGGGGCGGCTCCCGGAGGCGCTGCGGAGCCGGGTGGGGGCGCGCGTCTGGCTGGCGGGCCCGCTCGACCGGCCGGAGGCGTTCGGCGTCATCACCCCGTAGGGCACGCCGGGAGCACCAGGGTGAAGGTGGCGCCGGCGCCCTCCTCCGACTCCACCCGCACCTCGCCGCCGTGCGCCTCCGCGATCCCCCGCACGATGGAGAGCCCCAGCCCCACGCCCCGCTTGTCCTTGCGGTTCGCCTGCCAGTAGCGGTCGAAGAGGTGCGACCGGTGGGCGGGGGAGATGCCCGGCCCCGTGTCCGCCACCGCGATGCACACCGCGCCGCCGCTGCGGTGCACCGAGACGGTCACCCGCCCGCCGGCCGGCGTGAACTTGAGCGCGTTGCCGATCAGGTTCCCCAGCGCCTGCAGCACCCGGTCGCGGTCCACTTCCACCACCACGCCGTCGTCCGTCTCCCCCCGCGCCAGCGCGATCCCCCGCTCCGCCGCGAGCATGCGCGCCTGCTCCACCGCCTCGTCGGCGATGGAGCCGGCGTGGTGCGGGCGCCGGTCGAGCGAGAGCCGCCCGCTCTCGATGTGGGTGATGTCGAGCAGGTCCTGGATGAGCCGGTTGCCGCGCTCGGCCGCCCGCTTGATGACCGCCGCCTGCTTGCGCTCGACCTCCTTCCCCTCGGGCGGGAGCAGGTCCAGCAGGAACGACGCTCCCATGAAGATGGTGTGGATCGGGTTGCGCAGGTCGTGCGAGACCACGCCCAGCATGTCGTCGCGCGCGCGGGTGGCGCTGCGGGCGGCGTCGTAGAGCCGCGCGTTCTCCACCGCCAGCGCCGCGCGCCGCCCCAGCTCCTCGGCCAGCTCCCGGTCGCGCTCGTCGAAGGGGGGACGCCCCTCGCCCCGCACCAGCGAGAGGGTGCCCAGCACCGCCTCGCGCCCGCGCAGGGGGACCACCAGCAGCGAGCGCGGCCCCAGCTCGTGCAGCAGCCCGGTGTGCTCGGGGCCGCGGCCCACCGCCTCGATCCAGGCGCGGTCGATCTCGCGCACCAGCAGCGAGCGGCCGGTGCGGATGACCTCCGCCTGCGGGCCGTCGTCGTCCAGCCGGGGCGGGAAGGCGCGGGCGCGCTCGAAGAGCGCCGAGACGCGCTCGTCCGTGCGCGAGGCCGCCACGCGGCGGACCGCGCCGTCCTCCACCAGGTCCACCATCACCATCTCGGCCACCTGCGGCACCGCGACTCCGGAGATCTCCCGGAGCGTCGCCTCCAGGTCGAGCGACGAGGAGAGGAGGCGCCCGGTCTCGGCGAGCAGCCGCAGCCCCTCCACCGCGCGCTTCTGCTCGGTGACGTCGGTGAAGCGCACCACCGCGCCCACCACCTGCCCGTCGCGGCGCACCGGCGCGGAGGCGTAGGTCACCGGGAG
>DASUNK010000663.1:0-3891 GCA_036277195.1 Longimicrobiaceae bacterium
TCCTGGACATCGTCCTGCTCCCGCGCTGGAGGTGGAGGGGAAAGGTACCCACCTCACAAGATCGCGGCGCGGCGCGGCGCCGGGTGCGCCGATGGTGCGGGGCGCCGCGGAACGGGACGAACCGCGGCGCCGGCGCAACGGAACGCGGCTACGCCGCCCGCGTGCTCGCCTTCCACACTCCCCAGTCGGGCCGCGGGCCCTGCTGGACGGAGGGCGGCCAGGTGACCCAGTCGGACCGCGCCACCACCGCCCACAGGTCGGTGCGCCGGGCGAGGTCGCGGTACGGGCGGAAACGCGGGTCGGAGAGCAGCCGGCCGCGGAATTCGTGGATCGACATCGTCGTCATGCGTGCGTGCTCCTGCGTCGGGGTGGAGAGCGGTGCTTCTCCCCGAAAAGGTAGTGCGGACGCAGGCCGTTACGAGGAAGTACGGGACGAGGCGCGCGAGGGAGGGACGAAGGGCGCTACGGGGAGGCCGGGCGAATCGCCCCCGCTTCAGAACCCGAAGAGCCCGGACGAGCCCGGTTCGTTCCGGCGCAGGTGGGTGGCCACCAGCCACGCGAGGAGCGCCAGGGTCAGCAGCACGAGCAGGAGCCCCCAGACCGGCCGCGGACGCGTCCCGAAGGGCCGGTCGGCGCGCACCGCATCACATCCCGCTGGCGCGGAGCGAGGGCGGCGACGCACCCTCGGCCGCCGTGGTGGCGCCCGGCGGCGATTCAGCGGTCTCGTACCCGGCCTCGCCGTAGGCGCGCCCCGTGGCGAGCACCTTGCGGATCACCTCCGCGCGGTGGTCCGCCTCGCGGGCCTGGTCCTCGAAGCGGTCCATCGAGTGGCGGTTGCCGCGCCGCTCCATCCGGTGCGCCATCTGCCGCGCCAGCGCCGCCCGCTGCTTCAGCGCCTGCAGTGCCGTCCACAGCGCCGACTCCACGGCCCCGCCCTGCTCCGCCAGCAGCGTCTCCGCCCCGTAGGCGTGCCCTACCCGGCAGCGGTAGCGCACCAGCTCGCCCTCGCGGATCTCCCAGAGCGGGCCGTGGCACTCGGGGCAGGTGAACCCGGCGGGGTCGCCCGGGCGGTCGTCGCCCTGCAGCGCCAGGGGGTCCAGCTCGGCGATGTCGGCCTCGATCTCCAGCTCGTCCGGCACAGTGCCCTCCTCGCCGCCCGCGACGGCCTCTCCCGCCAGGCGCACCAGCAGGGGAGCGATCCCGCGCAGCGGCAGCACGTGGTCCACCGGCACGTTCGCCAGCGCGCTGCTGGGCATGCCGGGATGCTGGGCGTCGTCCGGGGCCTGCACCACCGCTACGCCGCCCATCCGGTGTACGGCCGAGAGCCCCGCCGTGCCGTCGTCCAGGTTCCCCGTGAGCACGACGCCCACCACGCGCGGGCCGTATGCGCGCGCGGCGGTGCGGAAGAGCGGGTCGATGGCGGGGCGGTGGCCGTTCTCGCGCGGGCCGCGCGCCAGCCGCACCTGCCCGGGCTTCACCAGCAGGTGATGGTCCGGCGGGGCCACGTAGATGACCCCCGGGCGGATCTCCTCGCCGTCGGCGGGGTGCACCGCGCGCAGCGGGCCGCGGCGGCTCAGGATGTTCGGGAGCGAGCTGGAGGCGTACGCGGGGAAGTGGACCACGATGAAGAGGGAGCCGGGGAAGTCCGGCGGGAGGCCCTCCACCAGCTCCGCCAGCGCCTCCACCCCGCCCGCCGACGCCCCCAGCACGAAGATCCCGTGACCGGTCACCTGCCACTCCCTCGCTCGCCCATGCGCGGAACGCGTGCCTCGTCCCGGGGGGCAGCAAGAGCCGTGCGCGGCCCGGGCGGGGTTGCTTGACCGCATGAAAAGAGGCGCCGATATTGCAGTTTTCTCCCCGGTGCGGCTCCCGCGCAGCTTCCCCGATGGGCGCTTCCACCCTGTCCCGCGGAACCAGGTGCCCCCTTCGCCTCTCGCCGTCCCGCACCCGGGCGGCCGGCGCGACCCGGCCGCCGAGCCGGTGAAGCCGTTCGCGGTGGTCGCGCTGGCCGCCTCGGTGGGGGGGCTGCGGGCGCTGCGGGCCATCCTCTCCGCGCTGCCGGTGGACCTGCCGGCCGCCGTGCTGGTGGTGCAGCACCGGGAGCCCCGCCGGAGCGGGGCGCTGCTGACCGCCCTCCTCGGCGCGAGCACCCTCCTCCCGGTGGTGGAGGCGGCGGCGGGCATGCGCATGGAGGCCGGGCGCGTGTACCTGGCCCCCCCCGACCGGCACCTGGAGCTGCGGGAGGACGGCACGCTCGCGCTCTCCGACGCGCCCCGCGAGCACCACAGCCGCCCCTCGGCGGACGTGCTCTTCCGCTCCCTGGCCGCGGCCTACGGCCCCCGCGCCATCGCGGTGGTGCTCACCGGCCGCCTCGACGACGGGAGCGGGGGCGTGGGCGCGGTGAAGGCGGGCGGGGGCCGCGTCATCGCCCAGGACCGCCACAGCTCGTACGACTTTTCCATGCCGCGGAGCGCCATCCGCACCGGGACCGTGGACCGGGTGCTCCCCCTGGAGGAGATCGCCCCGTACCTGGTGCGGCTCCTCGCCGCGGAGAGCGCCGCATGAGCCACGCGGGCGCCGACGCGAGCTTCGAGACGCTCCTGGAGTTCCTGCGCGACAACCGCGGCTTCGACTTCACCGGCTACAAGCGCTCCACGCTGGTGCGCCGGGTGCGCAAGCGCATGGACGAGGTCGACGTCCCCGACTACGACCGCTACCGCGAGTACCTGGCGGCGCACCCCGAGGAGTTCGCGGCCCTCTTCAACACCATCCTCATCAACGTCACCGGCTTCTGGCGCGACGCCGAGGCCTGGGAGGCGCTCACCCGCCAGCACCTGCCGGCGGTGCTGGCCGGCAAGTACCCCGAGGAGCAGGTGCGCGTGTGGTCGGCCGGGTGCGCTTCGGGAGAGGAGACGTATACCCTGGCCATCCTGCTGGCCGAGCAGCTGGGGGTGGAGCGCTTCCACGACCAGGTGAAGATCTACGCCACCGACGTGGACGACGAGGCGCTCCTGCAGGCGCGCGCCGCCACGTACACCGCCAAGGCGCTGGAGCCCGTCCCCGAGGCGCTGCGCGAGAAGTACTTCGAGCCCGCCGGCGCCCGCTTCGCCTTCCGCAGCGACCTGCGGCGCCTGGTGATCTTCGGCCGGCACGACCTGGTGCGCGACGCCCCGATCTCGCACCTGGACCTGCTGGTGTCGCGCAACACGCTGATGTACTTCACCAGCGAGATCCAGGCGCGCATCGTCAACCGCTTCCACTTCGCGCTCAACGACGGCGGCCTCCTCTTCCTGGGGAAGGCCGAGATGATGCGCTCGTACGGCAGCCTCTTCGCGCCGCTGAACCTGAAGGCGCGCATCTTCCAGAAGGTATCGCGCGCCACCCTGCGCGACCGGCTGACGATGCTGGCGCGGCCGGGGCGCGCCGAGGGGGTGGAGCGGCTGGGGCGGCAGCTGCGCCTGCGCGACGCCGCACTCAACGCCGAGCCCGCTGCCCAGGTGGTGGTGGACCTGAGCGGGGCGGTGGCGCTGGCCAACGCCCCGGCCCGGGCGCTCTTCGGGCTCGCCGAGGGCGACGTCGGCCGCCCGCTGCAGGACCTCACCCTCTCGTACCGGCCGGTGGAGCTGCGCTCGCGCATCGACCTGGTATACGCGGACCGCCGCCCCGCCCTCCTCGCCGGCGTGGAGCATCCGTCCGCCAGTGGCGAAATGCACCACTTCGACGTGCACGTGGTGCCGCTGACCGACCACGACGGCACCCTGCTCGGGGCGAGCGTCTCCTTCGTGGACGTCACCCCCGCCTACCGGCTGCAGGCCGAGCTGCAGGAGACCAACCAGGAGCTGGAGACGGCCTTCGAGGAGCTGCAGAGCACCAACGAGGAGCTGGAGACCA
>DASUNK010000664.1:0-2770 GCA_036277195.1 Longimicrobiaceae bacterium
CGTTCCGCGTCCCGGACGAGGGTGGGGCGTGGGTGGCGTACCTGCTGGAGCCGGACAGCGCCACGAAGCCGCCCGCGGACTCGGCGGCGGCCGCGGCCGCGCCCGCCGCGGCGGCCACCCCGGGCGGCCGGGCGCGCCCTGTCTCGGGCGACACGTCGGGCGGGGGAAGGCGGGAGCGGAAGAAGGAGTACGGCTCCACCCTGGTGCTGCGCGACCTGGCCACCGGCGCCGAGACGCGCATCGACGACGTGCTGGCCTACGCCTTCGATGAGAACGCCCGCTGGCTCGGCTACACCGTCTCGTCGCGCGACACCACGCGGGACGGCGCCTACGTGCGCCACCTCGCCACCGGCGAGACGCACGCGCTGCTGACGGGAGCGGGGAACTACCGGGGGATGGCGTTCGACGAGGACGGCACGCAGGTGGCCTTCCTGACGGACCGCGACGAGCACGGGCGCGAGCAGCCGCGCTACGCCCTCTACCACGCCGCGCTGGCCGGCACCGGCCTCGCCGCGCGCCGGCTGGTGGCCGCCGACGGCGCGGGCGGGGGGCGGGTGGTGGCCGAGAAGGGGACGCTGCGCTTCTCCGAGGACGGCGGCACGCTCGCCTTCGGGGTGGCCGCGGCCCCGCTGGACTCCATCCCCGCCGACTCGCTGGCCGAGAAGGCCGTCTTCGACCTCTGGCACTGGCGCGACCCGCGCCTGCAGCCGCAGCAGCGGGTGGAGGCCGGCGACGACCGCGACCGCTCGCTCCTGGCCGTCTACGACCTGCGCGCCGGCCGGCACCTGGTGCTGGGGAGCGACTCGCTCGACCGGGTGGAGCTCGACCCCGAGCTGCGCGCGGGGATGGCGCTCAGCGGCCTCCCGTACGCCGTCAGCGCCATGTGGGGCGAGGGCGGGACCGACCTGTACGCGGTGGACGCGGCCACCGGCGCGCGCCGGCTGGTGCGCCAGCGGGTGCCCTTCGCCCCGCGGCTCTCGGCCGGCGGGCGCTACCTCCTCTTCTTCGACCGCGACCGCGCCTGGCACGCCCACGAGCTCGCCACCGGGCGGACGGTGAACCTCACCGGCGCGCTGGGCGTGCGCTTCGACCAGGAGACCTGGGACACGCCCGGCCTCCCCGCCCCGTGGGGCGTGGCCGGGTGGACGGAGGGCGACCGCTCGGTGCTCCTCTACGACCGCTTCGACGTGTGGGAAATCGACCCGGCGGGGCGCCGGCCCGCGCGCGTGGTGACGGACTCGGTGGGGCGCCGCGGGGGACTGGTGTTCCGCGTGGTGGACCTGGATCCCGACGAGGAGGCGATCGACCCCGCCCGTCCCCTGCTGCTGCGCGCGCTGGACGACGAGACCAAGGCCAGCGGCTACTGGCGCGACCGCCTGGGGGCGGCCGCCCCGCCCGCGCGGCTGGTGATGGAGGACCGGCTCTACGGCCCGCCGCGGAAGGCGGAGGACGCGGAGGTGTACGTCTTCACCCGGGGGACGGTGCGCGAGTTCCCGGACCTCTGGGTGAGCGGGCCGGACTTCGCCGACCCGCGCCGGGTCTCCGACGCCAACCCGCAGCAGGCGCGCTACCGCTGGCCCTCCGTGGAGCTGGTGCGCTGGCGGAGCGACGACGGGGTGGAGCTGAAGGGGCTCCTCTTCAAGCCGGAGGGCTTCGATCCGTCGCGCCGCTACCCGATGGTGGTCTACTTCTACGAGCAGCTCTCCGACAACCTGCACGCCTACGTGGCGCCGGCGGGGCGCAACGTCATCAACCCCACCGTCTACGCCTCCAACGGCTACCTGGTGTTCGAGCCGGACATCCACTACACCGACGGCTATCCGGGGGCCAGCGCGCTCAAGAGCATCGTCCCCGGGGTGCAGGCGCTGATCGCCCGGGGCTTCGTGGACCCGAACGCGGTGGGGATCCAGGGGCAGTCGTGGGGCGGCTACCAGACGGCGTGGATCATCACCCGCACCCCGCTCTTCCGGGCGGCGATGGCGGGGGCGCCGGTGGCCAACATGACCAGCGCGTACGGGGGGATCCGCTGGCAGTCGGGGCTGGCGCGGCCGTTCCAGTACGAGCGGGGGCAGAGCCGCATCGGCGGGAGCCTGTGGGAGCAGCCCACGCGCTACATCGAGAACTCGCCCCTCTTCGCGGCGGACCGGGTGCAGACGCCGCTGCTCATCATGCACAACGACAACGACGGCGCGGTGCCCTGGTACCAGGGGATCGAGCTGTTCGTGGCGCTGCGGCGGCTGGGGAAGGAGGTGTACCTGATCAACTACAACGGCGACGAGCACAACCCCACCAAGCGGGCGAACCAGCTCGACATCTCCATCCGGATGATGCAGTTCTTCGATCACCACCTGAGGGGCGCGCCCGCGCCCGACTGGATGGTGCGGGGAGTGCCGTTCCTGCAGAAGGGGAGGGACCAGGTGCTGCCGGTGGCGGAGGTGCCCGCGGCGCAGCCGCAGCAGCCCGCGCCCGCCGTGCCGTAGGGGCCCCCACCCGGCTCGCTTGGGCTCGCCACCCTCCCCCGTTCCGGGGGAGGGTTGTTCGACGGCTCCGACGCTTGGGGAGGGTCCGTTGCACCGGTAGGGGCGCGATTCATCGGCGATTCATCGCGCCCGCTGGATGCCGGCCCGGTCACGCCGGCTCGGGCGGGGCGATCTCCACGGCGGGGCGCCAGGCGAGGAAGACCTCGAAGTCGTCGAGCGCCGTCTCCACCTCGTCGCGCACCCAGTGCTGCGGGTCGCGCCCCAGGCGGCGGAGCACCTCCAGCGCGGCG
>DASUNK010000665.1:0-2115 GCA_036277195.1 Longimicrobiaceae bacterium
CCACCCCCGCGCCCGCGGGTGAGCTGACGCCCCCGCCCCCCGCCGACGAGGCGCGGCGGGTGGCGCGCATCGACGTGTGGGCGGTGCTGCTGGCGGTGTGGGGCGCCGGGGCGGCCGTCTTCCTGGGCCGCTTCCTCTTCGGCACCGCCACGGTGTGGTGGCTGTCGCTGCGCGCGTCCGACGCCGGCGAGGCGTGGGACGGGGTGGGGGCGCGCGTCGCCCGCCGCACCGGGCTGCGCACCCCCGTGCGCATCCTGCGCAGCAGCTGGACGGACATGCCGCTCACCTGGGGCGTGCTGCGCCCCGTCGTCCTCCTCCCGGCCGGCGCCGACGAGTGGACGGACGAGCGCAAGGAGGTGGTGCTGCTGCACGAGGCCGCCCACGTCCGCCGGCGCGACGTGGTGACGCTGGCGCTGGCGCAGGTGGCGTGCGCCCTCCACTGGTTCAACCCCCTGGCCTGGGTGGCGCTGCGCCGCCTGCGCGCCGAGGCCGAGTGCGCCTGCGACGACTGGGTGCTGCGCGCCGGCACGCGCGCCTCCACCTACGCCGACCACCTCCTCTCCATGGTGCGCGTGGTGGGCCGCTCGCGGGTCCCCTTCGCCCTGGCGGTGCCGATGGCGCAGCGCTCCACCTTCGAGGGGCGGCTGCTCGCCATCCTGGAGCCCGGCGTGGAGCGCGGCCTCACCCGCCGCGGCCAGGCGGTGCTCACCGCCGGCGCCATCGCGGGGCTGCTGGGGGTGCTCGGCGCCCTCTCGCCCGCCGCCGGCGCGGCGGCCTCGCCCGCGGCCACGGCCGGGGTGGAGGCGGGCACCGGCGCGGACCTGGTCTTCTCGCCCGCCGACCCCGGGCGCGACGAGGCCAGGGCCGAGGCGGCGGCCGCGCTCGACGAGGAGGCGGTGGAGAGGCTGGCCGAGGTGGCCGCTCCCGAGGTGATGGCCGCGCTCCAGCAGGCCGCGCGGCAGCAGGAGGGGAAGCCGCAGTCCGACCGGACGCGCAACGCCGCCTTCGCCGGCCTGGCCGCGGGGCTCGGCGACGCGTCGGCCGAGGTGCGGCTGGCGGTGGTGCAGGCGCTCGGCAGCCTGGGCGACCCGCGCGCCGTGGCCGCCCTCTCCGCCGCCCTGCGCAGCGACCGCGACCCGCGGGTGCGCGAGATGGCCGCCTGGGCGCTCGGCAACCTGGAGGCGGACGAGGCGGTCCCCGCGCTGGTGCAGGCGCTGGACGACAGCGCGGTCGAGGTGCGGCGCTCCGCCGCCTGGGCGCTGGGGCAGATCGGCAGCGCCTCCGCGGTCGAGGGGCTGGGCCGCGCCATCGACGACGGCGACCAGGAGGTCCGCGCCACGGTCATCTGGGCGCTGGGGCAGATCGGCGACCGCCGCGCCGTCCCGGCCCTCTCCGCCGCGCTCCGCGACGGGAGCGGCGAGGTGCGCAAGACGGCCGTCTGGGCGCTGGGGCAGATCGGCGACCGCTCCGCCGTCCCGGCGCTGATCGGGCTGCTGCGCGACCGCGAGGCCGAGGTGCGCACGACGGCGGTGTGGGCGCTCGGGCAGATCGGCGCCCAGGACGCGGTGGACGCGCTGATCGGCGTCCTGCGCGACCCCTCGGTCCAGGTGCGGAAGCAGGCGGTGTGGGCGCTCGGGCAGATCGGGAGCGAGCGCGCCGTCCCCGCGCTCTCCACCGTGGTGCGCGAGGACGACGACGTGAACGTGCGCGAGACGGCGGCGTGGGCGCTGGGGCAGATCGGCGCGTCCGCCGCCGTCCCCGCCCTCACCGCGGCGCTCCGCGACCGGTCGGCCGCGGTGCGCAACGACGCGGCCTGGGCGCTCGGGCAGATCGGCAGCGACGACGCGGCCCCTGCCCTGGGCGAGGCACTGCGCGACGCCGACCTCGACGTGCGCCGCACGGCGGCGTGGGCGCTGGGGCAGATCGACGCCCCCTCCGCCGCGTCGGCGCTGCGCGCCGCCCTGCGCGACAGCGACCGGCAGGTGCGCTTCGGCGCGCTGCGCGCCCTCGCCGCCATCGACGAGGAGGGCGCCGCCGAGGCCATCGCCGACCTGCTGAAGGACGAGGACCCCGAGGTGCGCGCGGCGGCCGCCCGGGCGCTGGCGGGCCGCCACG
>DASUNK010000666.1:0-4333 GCA_036277195.1 Longimicrobiaceae bacterium
CGGCGTCCCCGTGGTGAGCACGCCGGTGAGCGGCGCGCACGAGGCGCTGGCACCCTTCGCCGACGGCGCGCGGCCGGGCGTGGTGGCGGCGGGGTTCGAGCCGGAGGAGGTCGCCGCCGCATTGCGCCCGGTGCTGGATTCGGCCGATGAGCGGGCGGCGATGGGCGCGGCCGCGCTGCGCCGGGTGGAGGAGGCCTTCTCCTTCGAGGGGATGCTGGACCGCTGGGAGCGGCTGCTGGAGGGACGGCGGTGAAGATCGCCCTGCACCTGGACGGCGCCACCCTGCGCGGGAGCGAGGTGCAGGCGCTGCTGGTGGCGGCCGAGCTCCGCAAGCGCGGCCACGAGCTGGTGGCCTCGTGCCGGGCGGACGGCCCGGTGCGCGCGGAGCTGGAGCGGCTGGGGATTCCCGCCACCGGCGTGCGCCCGCAGGGCGACGCGGACCTCTTGAGCGCGCTGCGCTTCGCCGCCTGGCTGCGCCGCCAGCGGCCGGACGCGCTCCTCCTGACCTCGTGGAAGCGCCTGTTCGTGGCCAGCTGGGCGGCCCGGCGGGCGCGCGTGCCGCGGGTGGTGTTCCGCGTGGGGAGCGTGCAGCGCGTGCCCCGCGGCGTGCGCGGCTGGGAGGCGCGCCGCGCCTTCCGCCGCTACGTGCACGCCACCATCGCCAACTCGCGCGAGGTGGGGCGCGCCCTGCTGCGCTCCGTCCCCGGCCTGCGCGAGGAGACGGTCTACGCCGTCCCCAACGGCGTGCGGCTCTCGCCCGCGCCGCCGGCCCCGCTCCGCGCGCAGCTGGGCCTGGGCGACGACGCGCTGCTGGCGGCGGCGGTCGGCGGGCTGGAGCGCCGCAAGGGGTTCGACCTGCTGGTGGAGGCGGTGGCCCGCAGCGGCGTGCCCTCGCTGCACGCCGTGGTGGCGGGCGAGGGTCCCGAAGGGCCCGCCCTCCGTGCACTGGCGGAGCGGCTGGGGGTGGGGGACCGCGTGCACTGGCTGGGGCAGCGCCGCGACGTGGCCGCCGTGCTGGCCGCCTGCGACCTGTTCGTGCTCTCCAGCCGCGCCGAGGGGATGGCCGTCGCCATGCTGGAGGCCATGACGGCGCGGCTCCCCGTGGTGGCCGCCGACGTTGGCGGCGTGTGGGAGGCGGTGTCGCCGCGCGAGGGGAGGCCGCCGGCCGGCTGGGTGGTGCCCCCGAACGACGCCGCCGCGCTCGCCGCCGCGCTCGCCGAGGCCGCCGCCGCGCTGCGCGGCGACCCCACGCCCGTAATCGCCCGCGTGGACGAGGCCGCCTGGCGCCTGCGGCACTGGTTCACGGTGGAGCGGATGATCGACGGCGTGGAGGCCGCCCTCCGCGGCGACCCCTGGCCATGAGCGACTTCCTCTTCACCGCCCGCCGCCGCGAGCCCGGCGCGCTCCGCCGGCAGCTGGAAGCGTACCTCGCCCCCGTGGCGGACTTCGCGGAGCATCACGGGGACTGGGGATCGCTGGCGGTCGCGCTCGGCCCGCACGACCCGCCCGAGGTGGTGGTGGAGGACGGCGGCTGGCTGAGCGTGCTGGTGGGCGAGCCGGTGGTCCGCATCGCTCCCGAGCCGCCCGGGCTGTCGTGGCGGGGAAGCCGCCGTCGCCTCCTGCACGGCCTGCTGCGCGAGGACCGGGAGCGCGACTGGAGCGCCCACCTCGACGGCCACTTCGCCGCGCTGGCGGTCGATACGGGGAGTGGGATGGGATGGGTGCTCACCGACCTCTTCGCCTTCGTCCCCGTTTTCCTCTCGACCGATGGCGAGGGCGGGCTGGTGATCGGGACGCACGTCGATGCTGTGGCGCGCGCGGCCGGGCGCGGCCGCGACGTGGACCCCGTCTCCGCGACGGATTTCGCCGCCACGCTCACCTGCACCTTCCCCTACACCCTGTTCCGCGGCGTGGAGCAGGCCCTCCCCGGCACGGCCCGCCGCTTCGGCCGCGACGGGTGGCAGGGGAGCGGGCACACCTTCTGGCGCCCCGCCGAGCGGCCGGGCGCCTTCGCCACCGTGCGCGACGCGGCGGCGGCGCTGCGCGCGGCGGTGGAGCGCGACGTGCGCACGGCGTGCGACGGGCTCCCCGAGGTGGGGCTGCTGCTGAGCGGCGGCGAGGACTCGCGCGCGGTGCTGGGTGCCGTGCCGCCGGGGCCGGAGGTGCGCGCCTTCGTCTACGCGGACTGGGAGAGCCGCGAGGTGCGCGTGGCGCGGGCGGTGGCGCGGGCGTACGGCGTGGCGCTCACCGTCGGGTGGCGCGGGCCGTCGCACTACCTGGACGGCTTCGAGACGGCGGCGTCCATGGTCGGCGGCCATCACCTCTTCATGGACGTGCACGGCTACGGCTTCCACCAGCGCCTGGGGATCCGGGAGCTGCCGGTGGTGCTGGGAGGCCTCTCGTCGGACTCGCTGCTGAAGGGCGAATACGCCGTCCCGCGCGCGACGGGGCCCGTCTCCGTGCCGCGCGCGCCGATGCTGCGCGAGGAGCTGCTGCGCGAGGTCGAGGCGCGCCGCACCGCCTTCCGCGACCGGCTGGCCGAGCTCCGCCCCGGGAGCGCGGACGAGTGGCTGGTGCTCTGGCCCCTCTGCATGCGCAAGCACGGCGGCAACGTGGACGGCAACCGCCGCCTCTTCCGCGCGCACGAGGTCTACCACTCCACGGCGGTGCTGGAGGTGGCGGCGGCGGTGCCCGCCGCGTGGAAGCTGCACCGGCGGCTCTTCCACCTCGCCATGCGGCCTTTCCTCGCGCGGACGCGCTGGGTGCCTCATTCGAAGGCGCGCTATCCGGCGTTCGGGCGCTGGGGGAACCTGCTGCTGGCGCCGGGGCTGGCGGCGGCGCGCGGCGCGCGGGCCCTGCTCACCGGCCAGCTGCGGGCGCGGCACGGGCCCTGGCCCCGGTTCAGCGCGGTCGCCGGCTCCGCCGCGGCGGAGCAGTGGCGGCGCGAGCACCCGCTGCTGGACACGCCGCTGCGCGGGATCTTCGTCCCCGCACCGGCGGCGGAGGTCGAGGCGGGGGTGGAGCGCTGGCATCCGCTCCGCCGCCTGATCCTGCTCCAGCTCACGCATCTCGCGATGAAGGCGCAGAGCGAATGATCGTGCTGCAGCCGTTGTCCCCGCCCGTAGGGGCGACGCATGCGTCGCCCGCGGTCCCGCGCGGAGGGGGCCGGAGTGCGCCGGGGGTGGCCCTGCAGTCCGCGCAGGCGGACTTCGTGCCGTTGTTGCCGCGATTTCAATCGCCCGGCTGCGGTCGGAGCTTCGCCCGATGACCGAGCCCGTCCCGCTGCCGCCGGGCGCGCGCGTCTGCGTGGTGCTCCTCACCGGCCTGGGCGACGTGGTGCACGGCCTTCCCGTGGTCAACGCGCTCAAGGACCGCGACCCCACCTGCCGCATCACCTGGGTGGTGGAGCCGATGCCCGCGCCGGTGCTGCGCCCGCACTCGTCCGTGGACGAGGTGGTCGTCTACGAGAAGAAGAAGGGGCTGCGGGGGATTCTCGACCTGCGGCGCGCGCTGGCGGGGAAGCGCTTCGACCTCGCGCTCAACCTGAACGTCTACTTCAAGAGCGTGTGGCCCACGCTCCTCTCGCGGGCGCCGCACCGGCTGGGGTTCGACCGCGGCCGCGCCTTCGAGGGCGTGTGGCTCTTCTCCAACCACCACCTGGAGTCGCGCCCCCGCGCGCACACCCAGGACATGTTCCTGGAGTTCCTAGAGCGTCTCGGCGTCCCCGCCCCCGCGCCGCTGGAGTGGCGCATCCCCCTCACCGGCGAGGAGCGCCGCGCCCAGGCCGACTTCTTCGCGCAGGCGAGCGGCGGCCGGCCGGTCTGCGCGGTGGTGCCCGCCTCCGCCAATCGCAAGAAGGACTGGCTGGCGGAGCGCTACGCCGCCGTGGTGGACGCGCTGGAGCACGACTTCGGCTACCGCGCGGTGCTGGTGGGCGGCCCCGGCGAGCGCGAGCAGGCCATCGCCCGCGAGATCGTCGCGCTGTCGCGCGCCAAGCCCGCCTGGGCGCTGGGCGACGGCATCCGCAGATTGCTCTGGCTGATCGAGGGGAGCCGGCTGGTGATCGCGCCGGACACGGGGCCGGTGCACATCGCCCGCGCGTTCGGGGTGCCGGTGGTGGGATTGTACGGCCACACCAACCCCTGGCGCGTCGGCCCGTATCGCGCGTACCAGGAGCTGTGGATCGACCGCTACACCGATCCCGGCGAGCCCCCCGACCCCAGCCGCTGGGACCCCAAGCTCGGCCGCATGGAGCAGATCACCGTCAACGACGTGCTGGAGCGCATCCAGCGCGCGGCACATCTCCGATCATGAGCGAACAGCAGCTCCGGGC
>DASUNK010000667.1:0-2227 GCA_036277195.1 Longimicrobiaceae bacterium
GGCCAGTCCTGCACCGAGACGCCGTACGCCAGCTTCTCGGCGCGGATCCCCAGCCGCTCGGCCTGGCGCAGCATGTAGTCGCTCGGCACCGTCACCCGCGCCGCCGCGGCCACGGCCAGGCGCACCTCGAAGCGCCCGCGCCGGGTGAGCTGCCGCCCGTAGCCGATCCCGGGGAGGGCGGTGAGGTCGCCCCCCGGCATGTGCAGCAGCATCGGCCGGCGCAGCAGCCGCCTCGCCACCGCCGTCACCGCGCCGCTCACCGCCCAGGCGCCGTGCAGCACGTCGAAGGGGGCGCGGCGGTGCTCGGCCACCAGCTGGGCCAGCGCGCGCCCCTGGCGGAAGCGGTAGCCGGCGTTGTGCACCTCGGCCCCGAGCAGCCGCCAGCGCGCGGGACGGGGCTCCTGCGACAGCGCGAAGACGTGCAGCTCGTGCACGCGCGCCAGGCGTTCGATGAGCCAGAGGAGCGAGGGGATCACCCGCACCGTCCCGCTCCGGTCCACGCCGCCGGGGACCACCAGCGCCACCTTCACCGCGCCCCCGCGGCGGCGACGGCCTCGTAGGCGGCGCACAGCTCCCGCGCCAGCGCGTCGAAGGAGAGGTGGCGCTCGAAGTGCTCGCGCGCGGCCCGCCGCAGCTCCGGGCGTGGGCGGCCCGCCCACTCCACCAGCAGCCGGGCCAGCGCCTCCGCGTTGCCGCGGGGGTAGAGGGCGCCCACCCGCCCGCCGCCCGTCATCCGCCGGAAGCTGGGGATGTCGGACACCAGCGGGGTGGCGCCGCTGGCCAGCGTCTCCAGCAGGGCGAAGGTGGTGCCCTCGCGCGCGCTGCCGCAGACGAAGAAGTCCGCCGCGCGGCAGAGCTCCTGGACGCCGGCGTGCGGCACCCGCCCCAGCAGGTGCACCCGGGCGGCCAGCTCCGGCTGCGCGGCCAGCCGCGCGCGGACGGCGCCCTCCAGCGCCCCCTCGCTCCAGCACATCCACAGCCGCGCCCCCGGAAGGCGGTCGAGCACCCGCGCCAGCGCCTCCAGCGCGGTGAGCGGGTCCTTGTTCCCGTCCAGCCGCGCCACCCAGAGGAGCGCCGGGTCGCCGTGCACGCCGGTGCGGGCGCGGGCGGCCTCCGGGTCGCCGGGGGTGAAGCGGGTGGAGCACTCCAGCACCTCGAACACCGGGAGCCCCGGCCGCAGCACCCGCGCGGCGAAGAAGGGCTCCGCCTGCTCGCGCGCGGTGAACGCCGCCCCCGCCACCCGCGCCAGCCCGGCCCGCTGCACCCGCCGGCGGAAGCCGCGCATCACCCGGTCCGCGTGGTCCTGCACCAGCACCGGCACGCGCGAGGCGCGGGTGAGCAGGAGCACGGGGAGGGGGAAGGAGAGCCCCTGGAAGTGGACGGCGTCCGGCCGCAGCGCCAGCGCCCGCCGCACCAGCCCCCGTGGCCAGCGGCGCGCCCAGCACCCCTCCGAGGGCTCGGCCACGAAGTAGAAGCGCACCCCCTCGGCCTCGGCCTCCTCGTTGCGCCAGGCGGCCTGCACCACCTCCACCTCCACCCCCCGCGCCGCCACCGCCGCGGGGACGCGCACCAGCGTGGGCCACGCCTCCAGCAGCTCCGCAGCGCCCGCGCCGCGCGGGCCGCGGAAGCTGCTCACGTGCACCACGCGCACGCGGGCCCTCAGCCGCCCCGGGCGGGCGCGGTGGCGCGCAGCGCGCCCAGCAGCAGCACCGCCGCCGCCAGCGCCACCCCGCCCGCGATGCCGAAGAGGAGCTGGAAGGAGCCCCGCTCCAGCACCACCCCGCCCAGGCTGGCCCCCACCAGCCCGGCCCCGTCGGTGGCGGCGTTGCGCCAGCTCGACACCGTCCCCTCGCGCCCGGGCGGGGCACGCTCCAGCAGGAGCTGGTCGATCAGGGGATTGGTGGCGGGCGGCACGATCCCCTGCACGAAGTAGAGCGCCACCGCGATCCCCACCCCCTGCGCCCCCGCCAGCGCCCAGAGCGCGGGGGTGAAGACGAGCGTCCAGAAGGCCAGCGTGCGCCGCGGGCCCACGCGCGCCGCGGCCTCGCCGCTGACGAAGATGGCCAGCGCGGTCACCGCCTGTACCCCCGCGAAGAGCACCCCGATGCGCCCGATCGGCAGGTCGTGCTCGCGCCGGAAGTAGAGGTTGAAGAAGGGGAGGACGAGCGCCGAGGCCAGCATCCACGCCGCCACCAGCCCCGCCAGCGCCGCCAGCCGCGGCGGCACC
>DASUNK010000668.1:0-4365 GCA_036277195.1 Longimicrobiaceae bacterium
CCCCGTACGCGGTGCTGGCCACCGGCACCCGCGCCGTCGGCGAGTACTTCAGGGGGCAGGACCAGTTCGGCACCGTGGCCCCCGGCCAGCGCGCCGACCTCCTCCTCCTGGACGCCAACCCGCTGCAGGACGTCGCCAACGTCTCCCGCATCGCCGGCGTCATGACGCGCGGCCGCTGGCTTCCGAAGTCCGCCATCGACGCCCAGCTGGCGCAGATCGCCGCCGGCTACCGGCAGTAGACGGGGGACTCCCATGCCATCCCGAGCCACCCGGCGGATCCTGGCCCTCCTGCTGGCGCTCGGCGCCGCGGCGCCGCTGGCCGCCCAGCCGCGGCCGGACAGCGTGCGCCCCGCGCCCGACCGCCGCCCCGGCGAGGGCGAGGGGCCGTTCGAGCGGCTGATCATCCGCGGCGCCACCCTGGTGGACGGCACCGGCGCCCCGCCCGTGGGGCCGGTGGACATCGTGGTGGAGGGGAACCGCATCCGCGAGTTCCGCTCGGTGGGCTTTCCCGGCGTGCCGATCCGCCCCGACCGGCGGCCGCAGGGCGCCACCCGCGAGATCGACGCCCAGGGGATGTGGGTGCTCCCCGGCTTCGTGGACCTGCACGGCCACATCGGCGGAGTGGACCAGGGCACCCCGGCCGAGTACGTCTACAAGCTCTGGCTGGCCCACGGCGTCACCACCGTGCGCGAGCCCGGCTCGGGGAACGGGGTGGCGTGGACCCTCCGCGAGCGCGAGCGCAGCGCCCGCAACCAGATCGTGGCGCCGCGCATCTTCGCCTACGTGCGCCCGGGAGCGGAATGGGACGGCGGCCCCGTCACCACCCCCGAGGCCGGGCGGCGCTACGTGCGCTGGGCCGCGGAGCGGGGCGCCGACGGCTTCAAGCTCGGGCTCGGCGCCTACTACGACCCAGACGTGCTCGCCGCCATCATGGACGAAGCACGCAAGCAGGGGATGGGGACCACCGCCCACCTGGCGCAGACCGGGGTGGCGCGGATGAACGTGCTCGACGCCGCCCGCGCCGGGCTGGGCTCCATGGAGCACTGGTACGGCCTCCCCGAGGCGCTCTTCACCGACCGCGCCATCCAGCACTACCCGCTGGACTACAACTACCTCGACGAGTCGCACCGCTTCGGCGAGGCGGGGCGGCTCTGGCGGCAGGCGGCGCCCCCCGGGAGCGAGCGCTGGAACGCCGTCATCGGCGAGCTGCTGCGGCTGGGGTTCGTGCTCGACCCCACCTTCAACATCTACGAGGCCAGCCGCGACCAGATGCGCGCCCGCCGCGCCGACTGGCACGACCGCTACACCCTCCCCTCGCTCTGGCGCTTCTACCAGCCCAGCCGCGAGGCCCACGGCTCGTACTGGTTCGACTGGACCACCCAGAACGAGATCGACTGGAAGGAGAACTACCGGCTGTGGATGGCCTTCGTGAACGAGTACAAGAACCGGGGCGGACGGGTGTGCACCGGCTCGGACTCGGGGTTCATCTACCAGCTCTACGGCTTCGGCTACGTCCGCGAGCTGGAGCTGCTGCAGGAGGCGGGCTTCCACCCGCTGGAGGTGATCCGCGCCGCCACCCTCTGCGGCGCGGAGACGCTGATGCGGCCCAAGGGGCGGCAGCCCGAGTTCGGGGTGGTGCGCCCCGGGATGCTGGCGGACCTGGTGATCGTGGGCGAGAACCCGGTGCGCAACCTGAAGGTGCTCTACGGCACCGGGCACGTGCGGCTGGACGAGGAGAACCGCCCGGTGCGGGTGGGCGGCG
The DNA here is from genome assembly GCA_036277195.1 of Longimicrobiaceae bacterium. Lineage (GTDB taxonomy): Bacteria > Gemmatimonadota > Gemmatimonadetes > Longimicrobiales > Longimicrobiaceae > Longimicrobium. The sequence continues at coordinate 1,763 of DASUNK010000668.1, forward strand.
TGCGCTGGACCATCAAGGACGGCATCGTCTACGACGCGCCCCGGCTGCTGGAGGACGTGGCCCGCATCGTGGACGAGGCGAAGGCGCGCGAGCCGCGGGCAGCAGCGCAGCCCTGAGGCGCTTTCTCTGCAACTTCTAGCGTCGGTTCCTGCGTGACGTACACCAAGAAGCGCGTGCGCCAGCACATCATGGAGGATAGGTCCGTCCGGATCATCCAGGACGCTCTGCCGGAGCAGTGGGTGATCCGTGCATACAAGCCGGATTACGGGCTCGACCTGGCGATCGAGTTGTTCGAGTTCCTTGACACGGAGAAATCTGTCGCGGCCACTCTCGGAGAGACGCTCTTTGTTCAGGTCAAGTCGAAGAAGTCCGTCGAGCCTGCTCGCCTCCGCGTGCGCGCGCGCCGGAACGTGGAATTGGGTCCTCTTCGTGAAGACACGACCGAGACCGTCGAAATCGAAGTCGCAAGTCTGCAGTTGGAGACAAGCGAGCTGATGACGGTGCAGACGATGGGCTCTGCGATTCCAGTGATGCTGTTGCTGGTGGATCTTACCACACAGCGAATCTACTTCATCTGTCTCAATGATCTGGTGGAAAAGGTCGTCCTACCAACTGACCCGTCCTACCATCTCAAAGCCAGCAAGGTGATTCATCTCCCGTTGCGGAACTGCATCGTCGCAGGTAACCCGGCGTCCGTTCTTCCCCTCAGCTTGTTCGCGAAGCGTCCGAAGCTCTACGCCGCCTTCGAGAAGTTCAGCTATCAGGCGCGCGAGGTGGAACTCGCTTTCGAGTCCTATCAGGGTTCCGCTGATGAAGACTTGCAGGAGCGAGCCGCGGATAGGCTGATGGACATGGTGCGGCATTTCCTCGCAATCGATCTCCGTTACGATTTCTGGACCCGAATCCCGGAATGGCAGGCGATTGGTGCGGCACACCGGACGCTGCTCGCACTTCAGGAGTTCGTCCGCAATCCAGCGGCCGATAAAGATCGAAGCGCGATTCAGGAGTACCTGTTACACCAATCTGGGAGTTGGTGGAACGAGCTGTTTCTCCGGTCACTGGAGCTCGCGAGCGCGCGGCAACAACTTTACAGTCAGATTGTAATGATCTGGCGCGGTCTCGTGAACCTTTCCGGGATGTACGAGGAACTCGTGAGGGAATGCTTTCTGCCGACCTATCTCTCTAGCGTGTTAACAGAGGTTTTGTCTGAGGCCTCCGCAGAAGAGTAGGAGGCGAAGGGCGGATTCAAACTTTGCTGTTCTGTGTCGAGATAACCGGAATACCATCGGGATGTTCAGCCATCTCCATGTCACGGAAGATGTGCGGTGCCTCCTCCTGTAGAGCACGCAGTACCGCAACCGCCAGGCGGCGGATCTCCACCTCGGCCGTGCCGCTGCCGCGCATCTCACAGAAGTGCCGCCAGGCGCGAGCATTTCCCGTGACCACGATTTTGGTCTCGGCAGAGTTAGGAAGCACCGAGCGTGCAGCCTGCCGCGCACGCTTCTTCCGCATGGTGACGGGTCCCGAGTCTCCCACACGCTCCCTCAGCGCATCCAACAACCGGCGGTAGGCTTCCAGCGAGGCCGCACAGGCTTCCTCCCAGATCTCGAATTCCGGCGTGTCCTTGTCGATCTCCGGCGGAAGCACAAAGCCGATGTTCGACTCGTCAACGTACCGTTGGCTAAGTTGCGAAAATCCAAAGCCTGCCCTGTGCCGAACCAGCTCATGCGTGAGCGAGCGTGAGACTCCCTCGATCAGGAAGCTCCACACCGCGTGCTCTAGGACGCTTCCGTGTTTCACCTCCAGTATGTTGCCCAGGTATGCTTCATTGGTGGTGCGCCCAGGGATGGTTTTGTGTCCACCCTCGAGCCCGGCATCCTCCCCGAAGGAAAGATAGCAGAGCCGCCCCGCAAACTCAGTCAACGCTTCGCCCGCCACATCGCTGTCGCTCCGCCAGTTGATGTGGGGGGGAATCATGAACTGCTGGCGGGCCAGCAAGGAAACACGTGGCTCGTAGAAGATGTACATAGCTGGCTCTTGCTGTGAGCGTAGGTTGGCGAGGGCGCGGTAAGCTAGGCCGCCGCCGGGAGGGCGACAAGGTAGGGGTCGTCTTCGTCTCCGTTCCGCGGGCGACAGCGTTGCATCCCCCGGGCGCGGGGTTAGCTTTCCGGCATGCGCATCGCCTCGCTGCTCTCCAGCGCCACCGAGATCGTCTACGCGCTGGGGCTGCAGGACCGCCTGGTGGCCATCTCGCACGAATGCGACTTCCCGCCCGAGGCGCTCCGCCTGCCGCGGCTGAGCCGCGCGCGCTTCGACCCCGCGGGGCTGGACAGCGGCGCGATCGACGCGGCGGTGCGGCGCGCCATGCAGGAGTTCGGCAGCGTGTACGAGGTGGACGTGGACGCCCTGCGCCGCGTCCGCCCGGACGTGGTCCTCACCCAGGCCGTCTGCGAGGTGTGCGCCGTCCCCACCGGCTCGGTGGAGGCCGCCGTGGCCGGGCTGGCGCACCCGCCGCGGGTGGTGTCGCTCGACGCGCACACGCTGGAGGAGATCCTCGCCACCGTGCGGCAGGTGGCGGAGGCGGCCGGCGAGCCCGCCGCGGG
>DASUNK010000669.1:0-2900 GCA_036277195.1 Longimicrobiaceae bacterium
CGCGGAGCCAGGCGATCAGCCCATCGAACAGCCCCACGTCCGAGTCTACGGGCTCCCGCACCCGGCCGGCGAAGCCGCGCAGGGCGGCCACGCTCTCCGCCACGCTCTCCGCGCGGAGGAAGAGCACGCGCCCGGGCGACAGCGCCTCCAGCGCGGCGAAGTACCGACGCAGGGGCTCCACCAGCCGCAGGTGCTTCTCGAAGCGGCGGCGCCGCCGCGTGGGGTCGCCCGCACGGCGGGTGCGGAGCGCCGCCTCGTCCGCCTCCAGCAGGGCGTAGCCCGCGGGGAAGGCGACCTCTCCGCGCATGAGGAGCGGCCGGTAGAATGCCTCCAGCGCATCCAGCGGCGTCCACCCCTCCCCGGGATACACCCATCCGAACCAGAGCGCCTTGAACGGGTCGCCGTCCAGCACCACCGTCCGCCCCGCGCGGCTGCGCTCCGCCACCCACCGCCACAGCGCCAGGTGGCGCTCCAGGTACGGACCGGTGAAGCGCGCGTCGTCTTCCAGGACCGCCTCGGCGCTCAGCGCATCCGCCAGGGCGCGGGCGGTGGTGCTCTTCCCCACCGCCGAGGCTCCTTCCAGCGCGAGGACCGGCACCCGGCTCAGCGCGCGAAGACCAGCAGCGAGTTGGCCGGCAGCACCAGCTCGGCCGAGTGCCCGAAGCCGTGCAGCGGCCGCGTCTCCGCGTGCACCCGGCCGCCGTTCCCCGCCGCCTCCGGGTTCACCCAGTTCTCGTAGACGTCGCTGTTGAAGACCTCGCGCCACTCGCCGCCCCCGGGGAAGCCGATGCGGTAGCCGAAGCGGTGGAAGGGCGAGAGGTGCGCCACCACCATCACGTCGTGCCCCTCGCCCTCCACCCAGCGCTGGAAGGCGAGCACGCGGGCGCGGTCGTCGGCGTGGGTGGCGCGGAAGCCCTGCCCCCGCAGCGCCGGGTGCCGCCGGCGCACCGCCAGCAGCTCCCGCAGGCAGCGCAGGTGGTCCAGCACCTGCCGGTCGCCCGCCTCCGCGGCGGCCCAGTCGAGGAGGAGCCCGCGGTCGAACTCGAAGTTGTCGGACCACTGCTCGTCCGCCAGCAGCTCCTGCCCCATGAAGAGCATGGGGATCCCCGGCGCGGTGAGGGAGATCCCCGCCGCCACGCGCGCGCGGCTGCGGGCGTACCAGGAGCGCGGGTCCGAGGGGTCGGCCAGGCGCGGCATCCGCTCCTCGCGCCCCTTGAGGACGATGTCGTGGTTCTCGGGGCCCTGCACGAAGCGCCAGTGCTCCGCGAACCCCTCGGGCCACAAGCTCGCTGCCAGCCGCGCCATCGGCAGCGGCCGGTCGTCCGGATGGCTGGCCTCGCGCACCACGTCGCGCAGGGCGATGCGCAGCCCGTCGGTGAGCGTGGTGTCGAAGCCGGCCCCCTCCGGCGGCGGCTTCACCACGTACGGGTTCACCCCCCAGTACTCGGCCTTGTGCAGCGCCGAGGGGCGGTGGTGGTGCAGCGTGGAGGTGAGATCCTGCAGGAAGCTCCACCCGTGCGGCGCGCCGTCGTGGTCGATGACGCTCACCTGGTCGTAGCGGAGGCCGTCGAGCCGGTACTCGTCCAGGAAGAAGCGGGCGTTCCGGATGAGGAAGTCGCGCACCTCGGGCTTGCCGAAGTCGAACACCAGCCCGCCGGCGTGCCCCCGGTCGGTGAAGTAGAGCGAGTTGCGGTTGCCGCCCGCGCGCGGCTGGAAGTCGAAGAAGTAGATGCTCTGCTCGCCGAAGTCGCCGCCCGCGTGGTTGTAGACCACGTCCAGCAGCACCGCCAGCCCGTGCACGTGGCAGAGGTCCACCAGCGCCTTGAGCTGGTTCATCTCCCCCCGCAGGTCCTCCCCGGCGTAGGGCGCCAGCCCCTTCGCCTCCAGCAGCGCGTTGACCTCCGCGGCGTACGGCGCCAGCTCCGCGTCCTCCACCGCGAAGTCCATCTCCGGCGCGAAGTAGTCGGTGCCGTTGTACCCGAGGCTGAACTGCGTCTGGAACTCCTGGATCGGGAGGAGCTGCACGGCCGTCACCCCCAGCCCGGCCAGGTGGGGGAGCTTGCGCGCCACGTCGAGGAAGGTGCCGCCCTTGCGGGGGAGGTTGGGCGTGAAGAAGGTGCCCACGTGGAGCTGGTAGATGACGAACTCGTGGAAGGGGGGCGTGCGGTACCCCGTCTCGTGCCAGGGGAAGTCGGTCTCGCGCACCACGCAGTCGCTGGGGAAGGGCGTCTGCAGCTCGCGTGCGTAGGGGTCGCGCTTGGGCCCCTCGCCGTCCTCGCCCACCACGTAGAAGAGGTAGCGGTCGCGGTCGCGTATACCGGGAATGAAGCCGCGCCAGTGGCCGTGCTCGTCGCGGGTGAGGAGGGAGGCGTCGTCGCGCCGGCGGTCGTTGAAGTCGCCGATGACGTGCACCGAGCGGGCGTGGGGCGCCCACACGCGGAAGGTGGCGCCGCCGGCGACCAGGTTGGCCCCCATCGGGGTGCCGGGGTGGACGTGCTCCAGCGACGCGGGCATTAAGGACCTCCGATATGATGCTCGCGGCCGAGCCTCACTCCCCGTAGGGGACCCAGATGTTCTTGACGTGCGTGGCCTGGCGCAGGAACTCCTCCCCCTCCCCCTGCTCCGCGCTCGCCCAGTCACGCGCGTGGCCGTAGCTCACCCAGGTGCGCTTCATGTTCCCCGCCGAGAGCCGCTCCACCGCCTCGCTCCCCTCCGCCGGGCCGAAGTACCACATCCCCTCCACGTCGTCGTGCGCCGCCAGCGTCTCCGTCAGCTCGTCGCGCACGCCGGTGACGATGTTCACCACGCCGCCCGGCACGTCGGAGGTGTCCAGCACCTGGTAGAAGTCCGTCGCCGCCAGCGGCCAGCGCTCCGACGGAACCGCCACCACCGCGTTCCCC
>DASUNK010000670.1:0-10982 GCA_036277195.1 Longimicrobiaceae bacterium
ATCGGCGTTCCCCAGCCGCTGAAGATGTTCGGCACCCCCGAGCAGAAGCAGAAGTACCTGCCGCGGCTGGCGGCGGGCGCCATCTCCGCCTTCGCCCTCACCGAGGCCGGGGTGGGGAGCGACCCGGCGGCCCTCTCCACCACCGCCACCCCCACCGAGGACGGCGAGGCCTTCATCCTCAACGGCGAGAAGCTGTGGTGCACCAACGGCACCCTGGCCGAGCTGCTGGTGGTGATGGCGCGCACCCCCTCGAAGGTGAAGAACGGGAAGGAGATCCCCCAGATCACCGCCTTCATCGTGGAGATGGACTGGCCGGGGGTGGAGGTGACGCACCGCTGCCGCTTCATGGGGCTGAAGGCGCTGCAGAACGCCGTTATCCGCTTCGACAACGTGCGGGTGCCGCGCGAGAACGTGCTCTGGGACGAGGGGAAGGGGCTCAAGCTGGCGCTCATCACCCTCAACACCGGGCGGCTGACGCTGCCGATGAGCGCGGCGTACGGGGGCAAGGTGGCGGTGGAGGTGGCGCGCAAGTGGGCCGCCGAGCGGGTGCAGTGGGGGGCGCCGATCGGGCGGCACGACGCCGTGGCGCAGATGATCGGGGGGATGGCGGCGCACACCTTCGCCATCGAGAGCGTGGCCGAGCTCTCCTCGGCGCTGGCGGACCAGGCGCGCAACGACATCCGGCTGGAGGCGGCCATCGCCAAGCTGTGGACCACCGAGGCCGGGTGGAAGATCGTGGACGACCTGCTGCAGGTGCGCGGCGGGCGCGGCTACGAGACGGCGGACTCGCTGGCCGCGCGCGGCGAGGTGCCGATCCCGGTGGAGCGGATGCTGCGCGACTTCCGCATCAACCGGATCTTCGAGGGCTCGTCCGAGATCATGCGCCTCTTCATCGCCCGCGAGGCGGTGGACACGCACCTGCAGGTGGCGGGCGACCTGATCAAGCCCGGCATCAGCGCGGGCGAGAAGGCGAAGGCGATGGCCAAGGCGGGGGCGTGGTACGCCGCCTGGCTGCCGAAGCGCTTCTTCGGCGGGGGGCAGCTCCCCTCGGCGTACGGCGAGTTCGGGGTGCTGGCGAAGCACCTGCGCTACGTGGAGCGGGCGTCGCGCAAGCTGGCGCGCAACCTCTTCTGGGCGATGGGGCGCTACCAGGCCAAGCTGGAGCGCAAGCAGGCGCTGCTGGGGCGCTTCGTGGACATCGGCGCCGAGCTGTACGCCATGGCGGCGGCGTGCGTGCGCGCGCACGACCTGCGCAACGAGGCGCACGGCAAGGAGGCGGTGCGGCTGGCGGACGTGTTCTGCCGGCAGTCGCGGCAGCAGGTGAAGCGGCTCTTCGGCGACCTCTGGGACAACGCGGACGACAGCACCTACCGCCTGGCGCAGGACGTGTTGAAGGGGCGGTACGCCTGGCTGGAGGAGGGGTCGGTGACCGCGGTGCCGGTGGGGTCGCTGGCGCCCGGCACGGGCACCGAGATCCCGCGCGAGCCCGCGCTCTCCGGCGAGCGGGTGGCCACGCAGGTGGGCGCCAGCGGCTGATCCCACCGCGGATCGTTTCCGTGAGCGGGCCCGCGGCAGCACGCTGCCGCGGGCCTGCGCGCATTCTCTGCCGAGCGTCTGGAGGTTAGATTCATGGTGGACCGTGAAACCTACAGGAGGTCGGCGTGAGTGAAGTGATTCCCGTTACGCTCCCCGCTACGGCGAAAGCGGAACTGGACAAGTACTCCCGCGAGGACGGCGTCTCCCAGGACGACCTGATCCGTGAAGCCGTGGAGGAATACCTCGTCGCCCGCCGCGTCCGCGAGATCCGCGAGCGCGTGGTGCCGCAGGCGCAGGCACAGGGCTTCTTCACCGACGAGGACGTCTTCCGCGCTATCTCGTGAGGCTCGTTCTCGACACGAACGTCCTCATCGCCGCGTTCGCGACGGAGGGGGCGTGCTTTCGGCTGTACAACCACTGCGCGAGCAGCCACGAGCTCGTCACATCGGAAGTCCTCCTCGCGGAATTCGAGGAGAAGCTGCTTCGCAAGCTGAAGATCGCGCCGGCCGACGTGTCTGCGATTCTCTCCACGGTCCGCTCCGACAGTCGTATCGTAGCTCCCCTACCGCTGGCCCCCGTTTCCCGTGATCCTGATGACGACTGGGTGCTCGCGACGGCGCCGCTGGTGCCGCTGCATCGTCACGGGCGATCGAGACCTCACTGATCTGAACGAACATCATGGAATCGCGATCGTAACCCCGGCTGACTTCTGGCGCTTCGAAGCGTCCATAGCCAACGGATAGCAGGCCCACTATCCCTCACCTTATACGACCGTTCCTTGCGCTCCACCGGCTGCCCTCGCCACCTTCCCTGCTGCCACGGAGGCTCGATCAACCCTGGACCCGGGAGGACGCCATGCGGAAGCTCAGGCTGGACCTGGAGGCGCTGCAGGTGGATTCGTTCGACACGCTGGGCGGTGCCGGCGCGCGGCCCGGGACGGTGCCGGGGTTCGCGGCCATCGGCGGCGACGTGTTCGTGGTGCCCGGCGGCACCATGCGGGAGACGTGCATGATCGACTTCTGCGCCAACTCGTGGCAGAGCGGCTGCCTGACCTGCGCGGGCACCTGCGGGCAGGACACCTGCCAGAACACCTGCCAGGCGAGCTGTCACAGCTGCTACGGCCAGGAGACGTGCTATCCGAACGGCACCTGCATCACGCTCTGCCTGCGCACCTGCCCCTCCGGCGGCGACGTCTGCTGCGCCTGAACACGGCACTGCGGTGGATCGGACAGGAGGGGAGCCGCCGTCCCTCGGCCACTCCCCTCCTTCGCCGTCACGGGCCCGCCGCGCAGGGGAGCTTCCGGTGCTCCTCCAGGAACTTCACCGGGAGCGTGTCGGCGGGGATGCGCGCCAGGTCGCGCGGGTATACCTCCGCCTTCTCGGTGGGACAGCCGTTCTGCCGCGTCGTGCGCCGCACGTACACCACCACGCTGTCGTTCACCACCCCGCTCCCCACGATCGAGATGCTGTCCACGGGCGAGCTGCGGGGCCCCATGCTCACGAACACCACCATCTCGCGGGCGAAGTCGAACCCCGCCGGCAGCTCCGGCCGGGGACATCCCTCGGGGAGCCCGAAGCTCCAGTAGCCGTTCCACTCCGGCGCCTCGCGGAACACGTCGCGCATGGAGGGGGGCTGGCACCGGTGCTCCCGCGCCGGCGGCATGGCGATGCGTGCCCCGGCCGGCAGCGCCTCGACGCCGGGCGGCAGCGGCGGAGATTCCGGCTCGTCCTCGCCGCCGCACGCCGCCAGCACGGCCAGCGCCAGGAGAACGAGACACCGCGGCGACGGCGGGAGATGCACGGCGAGGTCCTTTCTCGGCAGATCCAGATGACCGGAGCGGGCGCAGGAGGATAGACGGCCCACACCGCCGCGACAACCCCGGCTCTGCTGTCCCAAGGCGGCCGTGTTACATTTCAACACAACCCCGCACCCGGTACCAGCATGCGCGAGGCCATCTCCGTCAGCCTTCCCGAGGAGCTCAGGACCGAGCTCGATGCCTGCACGGTCGAAGAAGGCGTCTCGCGCAGCGACCTGATCCGCGAGGCCCTGCGCGAGTACCTGCTCATCCGGCGCTTCCGAAAGCTGCGCGCCCGGATAATCCCGCAGGCACAGGCGCAGGGCATCTTCACCGACGAGGACGTGTTCCGCCTGATCTCGTGAGAGTCGTGCTCGACAGCCAGTAGTAGAGGACCGCCCCGCCGCCCCCGCGACAAGCGCGCACGGGGTGGCGCGTCCGCTCCGTTCCCTTCCCAAACCCCTCCCCCGGGAGCATATTTCCCCGCACCCGGAAGCGCGCTCCGCCGGCGGGACCATCTCCCGCCAACTCGTTGTCCTGCTTCTGCTTGCATAGCCGTTCCCCTCAGCCGGAAGCACGCTCGCCCCCATGTCGTTCGTCCACCTCCACTGCCATTCCGAATACTCGCTGCTCGACGGCGCCAACCGCCTCGGCGACCTGGTCACCCGCGCCCGCGAGTTCGAGCAGCCGGCCCTCGCCCTCACCGACCACGGCTGCATGTTCGGCGCGTGGCTCTTCCACGAGCAGGCGAAGAAGGCGGGGGTAAAGCCGATCCTCGGCATGGAGGCGTACGTCGCCACCGGCTCGCGCTTCGAGAAGGCGAAGGCCCGCGGCGAGAAGGGCTACTACCACCTGGTGCTGCTGGCGCGCGACCTCCAGGGCTACCGCAACCTCACCAAGCTCACCTCCCTCGGCTACACCGAGGGCTTCTACGGCAAGCCCCGCCTGGACCGCGAGGTGCTCGCCCGCCACCACGAGGGGATCGTGGTGACCTCCGCCTGCCTGGCCGGCGAGGTGGCGCAGCACCTGATGGAGGACCGCTGGGACGCGGCCCGCGAGGCCGCCGCCTGGTACGCCGAGCTCTTCCGCGACCGCTACTACCTGGAGGTGCAGGGGCACGACTCGGCGGGACAGTCCGAGCTCAACCGCCGCGTCTTCCGCCTGGCCGAGGAGCTGGGGCTGCCGGTGGTGGCCACCAACGACGCCCACTTCCTCAGGGCCGAGGACCACCAGGCGCACGACGTGCTCCTCTGCATCGGGCTGGGGAAGGACTTCGGCGACGCGGAGCGGATGCGCTACGACCGCGGGCTCTACTTCAAGAGCCACCCGGAGATGGCCGCGCGCTTCCCGGACCGGCCGGACGTGCTGGAGAACACGGTCCGCATCGCCGACGAGGTGGACCTGGGCTTCCCCAAGAAGTACTACGTCCCCGCCTTCCCCGTGGACCCCAGGTTCGCTTCCGAGGCGGAGATGCTCAGCGACTGGGTGTGGCGCGGGGCGGTGGAGCGCTACGCCCGCAACGCGCCCCCGGACGCGGACCCGCGCGCCGTGCTCCCCCCGCACGTGGTGGAGCGGGTGGAGTACGAGCTGGGGGTGATCAACGACCCCAAGCTGGGCTACGCCGGCTACTTCCTCATCACCGCCGACTTCATCAAGTGGGCGCGCGACCACGGCATCCCGGTGGGCCCGGGGCGCGGCTCGGCCGCCGGCTCCATCGTGGCGTACTGCACCGGCATCACCGACATCTGCCCCCTCGCCTTCGACCTCCTCTTCGAGCGCTTCCTCAACCCCGAGCGCGTGTCGATGCCCGACATCGACGTGGACTTCTGCTTCGAGCGGCGGGGCGAGGTCATCGAGTACGTGCGCGAGAAGTACGGGCGCGACGCGGTGGGGCAGATCATCACCTTCGGCACCATGAAGTCGCGCGCGGTGGTGAAGGACGTGGGGCGCACCCTGGGCTTCACCCCCGCCGAGACCGACCGGCTGGCCAAGCTCATCCCCAACGGCCCCGCCTACTCGCTGACCGTGGGCGAGGCCGTCGACAAGATCGCCGAGATCCGCGAGCTGTACGAGAAGGAGGAGCGCTACCGCCAGCTGCTGGACTACTCCTCCACCCTGGAGGGGCTCTCGCGCCACTCCAGCGTGCACGCGGCGGGGGTGGTGATCGCCCCCGGGCCGCTCGACGAGTACGTCCCCGTCTGCACCCAGAGCACCAAGGGCTCCGGCTCGGGCGGCGCGGGCGAGACCATCATCGTCACCCAGTACGACATGAACTGCCTGGAGAAGGCGGGCATGCTCAAGATGGACTTCCTGGGGCTGAAGACGCTGACGGTCATCCACGACGCGGTGGTCACCATCCTGGCGCGCCACGGCGCCCTGCGGCACCCGGAGACGGGGGTGGAGTACGCGCGCCCCGAGGACATCCCCCTCGACGACCCCGAGGTCTACGCCATGCTGGCGCGCGGGGGGACGGCGGGGGTCTTCCAGTTCGAATCGGCGCTGGCCACCGACAAGCTGCGCGCCATGAAGGCGGACCGCTTCGACGACCTGATCGCCGCCAACGCGCTGGTGCGGCCGGGGCCGCTCGACATGGGGATGGACCTGGTCTACATCCGCCGCAAGCTGGGGCAGGAGCCGGTGCGCTACCCGCACCCGGCGCTGGCGGAGGTGCTGGAGCCCACCTACGGCGTCATCGTCTACCAGGAGCAGGTGATGCGCATCGCGCAGATCCTGGGCGGGCTCTCGCTCGCCGAGGCCGACGTGCTGCGCAAGGCGGTGGGGAAGAAGGACGCCGAGCTCATCCGGGAGGAGCTGGGGAAGTTCGTGGACAAGGCGGTGGCGCAGGGGCACGAGCGCACCGTCATCCAGAACCTGGCCGAGCAGATCGAGGCCTTCGGGCGCTACGGCTTCAACAAGTCGCACTCCGCCGCCTACGGGCTGCTGGCGTACCAGACGGCGTGGCTGAAGTGCCACTACCCGGCCGAGTTCATGGCGGCGCTGATGTCGGCGGTGGTGGACAAGACCGACGAGGTGGTGGCCTACATCCACCACTGCCGGGAGATGGGGCGCTTCCTCCCCCGCACCGGGCGCGAGGGGGTGGAGGTGCTCCCGCCGCACGTGAACGAGAGCAACTGGAAGTTCACCGTGGTGGGCGGCGGCGTGGGGAAGGTGCGCTTCGGGCTGGGCGCCATCCGCGGGGTGGGCGAGGGGGCGGTGCGCTCCATCCTGGCCGCGCGCGAGGCCGAGGGCCCCTTCCGCTCCATGTTCGACCTGCTGAACCGCATCGACCTGCGGCTCTGCAACAAGCGCGTGCTCGAGGCGCTGATCTGCGCCGGCGCGCTCGACGGCTTCGACGACGGGAGCGGGCGCGGCCAGCTCCTGGCCGGGCTCGACGCGGCCTTCGCCGCCGCGCAGGCCCTGCAGCGCGAGGCCGAGAGCGCGCAGGAGGGCTTCTTCGACGTGCTGCTGGGCGGCAGCGAGGGGGGCGCGGCCACCCTGGTGGCTCCCGTCCTCCCGCGGGTGGAGCGCTGGTCCGAGGGGGAGCGGCTGGCGCGCGAGAAGGAGATCCTGGGCTTCTTCATCTCCGGCCACCCGCTCAACCGCTACCGCGAGGACGTGGCCCTCTTCGAGGCGCGCACCACCACCGCCACCCTCAAGCAGCAGCGCGACGGCAAGGTGGAGCTGGCCTGCGTGGTGACCGAGGCCGCCCGGCAGCTCTCCAAGAAGGACGGCTCCGAGTGGGGGCGCATCACCGTCGAGGACTTCCAGGGGACCGCCACGGTCCTTGCGTTCGGGGAATCGTGGGCTAAATACAAGGACGTGCTGCGGCAGGACGCCGCCGTGCTGGTGCGCGGGGCGGTGAGCAACCGCGAGCGCGACGAGGACGACCCGCCGCTCTTCCTGGACAGCGCGGTGCCGCTGGAGGGGGTGCGCGAGAGCGGCGAGGTGGGCGTCTGCATCGAGCTGGGCACGGGCGCGGTGGAGCCGGCCGCCGTGGCGGCGGCGCAGGCCGCGCTGGCGGCGCACCCCGGCGAGGGGCCCGTGCTGGTGGTGTGGCGCAACGGCGGCGAGGGCGGCGCCGACGCCCCCCGCCTGCGCTCGCGGACGCTGAAGGTGGCCCCGCGCGACGAGCTGCTCTTCGCGCTGCGCGGGGTGCTGGGCGAGGAGCGCGTGCGCCTGCACCGCGACCCGCCGCCGCCCGCGCCCCCGCGCGGCGAGGAGGGATGGCGCTCGCGCCGCAACGACCCGGGCCCCGGCTCGTGAAAGGATAGAGAGGACGTGGCTACCGTCGCCCACCTGGACTTCGAGCGCGCCATCGCGGAGGTGGAGGAGCAGATCTCCCAGCTCCGCGACATGGCGCGCGAGCGCGGGCTCGACGTCTCCACCGAGCTCCGCTCGCTCGAGCGCAAGCTGGTGGACCTCAAGCAGGACACCTTCCGCAACCTCTCCCCGATCGAGCGGGTGCAGGTGGCGCGGCACCCCCGCCGCCCCTACACCCTGGACTACCTGGAGATGGTCTTCACCGACTTCGTGGAGCTGGCCGGCGACCGGCAGTTCCGCGACGACGCCTCCGTCGTGGGCGGGTGGGCCCGCCTGGAGGGCGAGTCCGTGATGGTCATCGGCCAGCAGAAGGGGCGCGACATGAAGGAGAACCTGCGGCGCAACTTCGGGATGCCGCACCCCGAGGGCTACCGCAAAGCGCTCCGTTTGATGAAATTGGCGGAGAAGTTCGGCCGCCCCGTGGTCACCCTGATCGACACCCCCGGCGCCTACCCCGGCCTGGGCGCCGAGGAGCGCGGCCAGGCCGAGGCCATCGCCCGCAACCTGCGCGAGATGGCGGGGCTGCGGGTGCCCACCGTGGCCGTGGTCATCGGTGAGGGCGGCTCCGGCGGCGCGCTCGCCATCGGCGTGGCGGACCGGGTGCTGATGCTGGAGAACAGCGTCTACTCGGTGATCTCGCCCGAGGGGTGCGCCGCCATCCTCTGGAAGTCGGGCGCCGAGCGCGAGAAGGCGGCGCGGGCGCTGCGCATCACCGCCGAGGACCTGCGCCGGCTGGGGGTGATCGACGACATCGTCCCCGAGCCCGCGGGGGGCGCCCACTCCGCCTGGGAGGAGACCGGCGCCGCGGTGAAGGAGGCGCTCCTGCGCCACCTGGGCGAGCTGCGGGAGGAGCCGGTGGAGGCGCTGCGCGCCGCCCGCTGGCGCAAGTACCTCGGCATGGGCGAGTGGCGGACCCTCCGCCCCGCTTCCGCCGGCTGAAGTCCAACGATTGCCCGCCGCGGGGGCCCGGCTCCCGTGCGGCGCGCAGCATAGATGGGGGATGCTCCGTGAGTCTCGAGCTTCCGGTGTTTCAGCCCCTCGCCGAGGGGCCGGACCAGCCCCGCCTGGCGGAGGTGGGCTTCAAGGGGATGCGGAAGGGCTTCTACACCTGCGCCGACGCGGGCCTCCTGGCGGGGCACTGGGTGCTGGTGGAGGCCGAGCGCGGGCGCGACGTGGGGCGCATCCGCTCCGTGGGCGGCGTGGCCCGGCAGAAGTGCGGCTCCGGGCCGGCGCCGCACGCCGTGCTCCGCCGCGCCGAGCCGCACGAGGTGCAGCAGCTGGCCGTGCTCCGCGCCGACGAGGAGCGCGTGCGCCGCAAGACGCGCGAGCTGGTGGAGCAGCACGACCTGAAGATGAAGGTCAGCGACGCCGAGTGGCAGTGGGACCGGAACAAGCTGACCATCTACTTCACCGCCGAGCGGCGGGTCGACTTCCGCCAGCTGGTGCGCGAGCTGGCGCGCACCTTCCGCACCCGCATCGAACTCAAGCAGATCGGCGTGCGCGACGAGGCCGCCCAGCTGGGCGGGGTGGGGCGCTGCGGCCGCCAGCTCTGCTGCGCCACCTGGCTGCGCGAGATCAAGCCGATCTCCCTCCAGCTCGCCAAGGACCAGAGCCTCTCGCTCAACCCCCAGCAGATCTCCGGCACCTGCGGGCGGCTGATGTGCTGCCTGACCTACGAGCACGACGCCTACCTGCAGGCCCGCAAGCGCTTCCCCCGCGAAGGGAAGAACGTGCGCACCGTGCACGGCACCGAGCGCGTGCTGGGGATCGACATCTGGCGCAACCTGGTGACCCTGCAGGACGAGGCCCGGCAGCGCCGCACCGTGGAGCTCGACCAGCTGCGCGCCGAGATGGTGGCCGCGCCCGCCGCCGAGCCGCGCGAGAAGGGCGCCGCCCCCGCCGAGCCGCGCCCCGCCCTCCCCACCCCGGCGCAGACGCAGCGCCCGCCCCGGCGGCCCCGCCGCTCCCCCGAGCGGAGGCGGGATTGAGCGGACGCCGGTACTATCTCACCACCGCCATCGACTACGCGAACGGCGAGCCCCACCTGGGCCACGCCTTCGAGAAGGTGGGCGCCGACGCCATCGCGCGCTACCGCCGCCTGCGCGGCGACGAGGTGCGCTTCGCGATGGGGATGGACGAGCACGGGCAGAAGGTGGCCCAGTCCGCCGCCGCCCGCGGCATCTCCGCGCAGGCGCTGGTGGACGAGCTGGCCGCCTCCTTCGCGGCGATGTGGGCGCGGCTGCACGTCTCCAACGACCGCTGGGTGCGCACCACCCAGCCCCACCACAAACGCGGGGTGGTGGCGCTCATCGAGCGCATCCGCCGCCGCCGCCCCGACGACTTCTACGAGCAGGCGTACGAGGGGTGGTACTGCGTGGGGTGCGAGCTCTTCAAGCGCGAGGCGGAGATCGAGGACGGCCGCTGCGTCCTCCACCCCACCCGCACCCTGGAGTGGGCCGAGGAGCGCAACTGGTTCTTCCGCCTCTCGCGCTACGAGGACTTCCTGCGCCGCCGGCTCACCGGGCACCCCGGGGTGCTGGAGCCGGAGCACCGCCGCAACGAGATGCTGGCCCTCCTCGACCAGGGGCTGGAGGACATCTCCATCACCCGCGCGCGGCTCACCTGGGCCATCCCCTTCCCCGTCCCCGCGGCCGACGGCGAGCCGCAGGGGACCTGGGTGTGGTTCGACGCGCTCCCCAACTACCTCACCGACGCCGGCTTCCCCGACGCGGGGTTCGAGCGCTGGTGGCCGGCGCAGCTGCACGTGGTGGGGAAGGACATCAACCGGCTGCACTCCATCGTCTGGCCGGCCATGCTGGAGGCGGCGGGGCTCCCGCTCCCGGAGAAGGTGTGGGTGCACGGCTTCGTCTACTACGGCGGCGCGCGGCTCAGCAAGTCGAGCGGGGTGGCCATCGAGCTGAACGAAGCCATCGACCGCCACGGCGCCGACGCCTTCCGCTATTTCCTGCTGCGCAAGGTGCCGTGGGACCAGGACGGCGACTTCACCTGGGAGCTCTTCGACGAGCGCTACACCGCCGAGCTGGCCAACGGGCTGGGGAACCTGGCCAACCGCACCGCCGCCATGCTGGAGCGCTACCGCGGCGGCGTCACTCCCGCGGTGGACGAGGCGCCGGATCCCTTCCTGGCCGAGGTGGTGGCGCGCTACCGCGCCGCGATGGACGCGCTCCTCCTGCACGAGGGCGCCGCGGCCGCCTTCGAGCTGGTGTGGCACGCCAACCGCTTCATCGAGGAGCGGGCGCCCTGGAAGCTGGCCAAGGACCCGGCTGCCGCCGAGGCGCTCGACCGCACCCTGGCGGCGATGGTGCGGGC
>DASUNK010000671.1:0-4474 GCA_036277195.1 Longimicrobiaceae bacterium
CGAGCCGGGGGAGGTGGAGGCCGCGCTGCGCGCCCACGCTTCCGTGCGCGAGGCCGTCGTCGTCGCCCGGCACGACCCGCCCGCGCCGGCGCGGCTGGTGGCCTACGTGGTGCCGGCGGACGGCGTGGAGACGGACGCGGATGCACTGCGCGCTCACTTGGCGGCACGGCTCCCGGCGCACCTGGTGCCGTCGGCCATCGTCCCCATCTCCCGCATCCCTCTGACGCCCAACGGCAAGGTGGACCGCCGCGCGCTCCCGGCCCCCGCTCCGGAGCCCGACCACGCCGGGCCCGCGCCGGGCACGCCCGCCGAGGAGGCGCTCGCCCGCGTGTGGGCGCAGCTGCTGCACCTGGACGAGGTGGGCACGGACGACAGCTTCTTCGCCCTGGGCGGCGACTCCATCCTGGCCATCCAGATGGTCACCCTCGCGGCGCGCGAGGGGTACCGCATCTCCCCCCGCGACGTCTTCCAGCACCCGACCGTGGCCGGGCTGGCCCGCGTGGCCGTGCCCGTCGAGACCGAAGCCGCACCGGCCGCGGCGCAGGGGCCCGCCACCGGGAGCGCGCCGCTCCTCCCCATCCAGCGCTGGTTCTTCGAGCGCTTCGGGGCCGAGCGGCACTGGAACATGGCCGCCATGCTCACCCCCGCCGGGCCGGTGGACGCGGGCGCGCTGGAGCACGCCCTGGCCGCCGTGCTGGAGCACCACGACGCGCTCCGCCTCCGCTTCGCCCGCGGAACGGACGGCGGGTGGACGCAAGGCTTCGCCGCGCCCGGCGGCGAGGTGCCGCTGGAGGAGGTGGACCTCTCCTGGCTCTCGGGCGGCCACCTCTCCCGCGCCATCGAGGGGCACGCGCTGGAGACGCACGGGCGGCTGGACCTGGAGGAGGGGCCCATCACCCGCATGGCCCTCTACCGCGGCGGGGAAGGGGAGCCCGACCGGCTGCTGTGGGTCGTCCACCACCTGGCGGTGGACGCCGTCTCGTGGAGCATCCTCCTCGAAGACCTGTCGGCGGCCTACGCGCAGGCTGCGGACGGGGAGCCCGTCCGCCTCCCGCCGCGCACCACCCCGTACGGCGGCTGGGCCGAGCGCCTGGCCGAGCTGACGGCCTCCGCGGAGCTGCGGGAAGAGGCGGAGTGGTGGACGGGGCAGCCATGGGAGCGGGCGGCGCCGCTCCCCGCGGGCGCCGGCGGCGGCGCGGGGGTGGAAGCCGACGCGGAGACCGTGCACGCCGAGCTGGACGAGGAGACCACCCGCGTCCTGCTGCAGGAGGTGCCGCCCGTCTACGGCACGCAGGTGAACGACGTGCTCCTGGCGGCGCTGGCCCGCGCGCTTTCGCGCTGGACGGGCGGGCGCGCCGTGGCGGTGGAGCTGGAGGGGCACGGCCGCGAGGAGCTGGCGGGCGTGGACCTCACCCGCACCGTGGGGTGGTTCACCACCGCCTTCCCCGTGCTGCTGGACGCCTCGGCCGCCGACGCGGGCGCGCTGCTGCGGGAGACGAAGGAGCGGCTGCGCGCCGTGCCGCGGAAGGGGCTGGGCTTCGGCGTGCTGCGCTGGCTGGCGGACGAGGAGGTGCGCCGGCGGATGGCGGCGCTCCCCGAGCCGGAGGTGAGCTTCAACTACCTGGGCCAGGGCGCCGGGCGCGCGGGCGGCGGGTGGCTGCGCGGCGCGCGTGAATCGTCCGGCCCGCAGTTCTCGCCGGGGGTGCCGCGCCCCTCGGCGGTGCAGGTGCTGGCCGCCGTGCGCGGTGGGCGGCTGGGCGTCTCCTGGAGCTACCCGGGCGGCCGCTGGCCCGCCGCCGAGGTGGAGCGCGCGGCCCGCGCCTTCGTGGACACGCTGCGGGAGATGGCGGCGCACTGCCGCGCCGCGGCGGGCGGCTACACGCCGTCGGACTTCCCGCTCGCGCAGGTGGATCAGCCGGCGCTGGACCGCGCGCTGGCGGAGGTGGGCGCCGGGGCGCGCGGCACGGTGGAGGACGTCTATCCCCTGACGCCGCTGCAGGAGGGAATCCTCTTCCACGCGCTGGAGCGGGAAGGGACGGGCGCGTACGTGGTGGCCGAGCGCTACCCCCTGCACGGCAGCGGGGACGGCGAGGCGCTGGCGGAGGCCTTCCGCGCCCTGGTGGCCCACCACCCGGTGCTGCGCACGGCGTTCGCCTGGCGCGGGCTGGAGCGTCCGCTGCAGGTGGTGCTGCGCTCGGTCGATCTGCCGGTCGACGTGCTGGACTGGCGGGACCTCTCCCCCGGGGTGGTCGAGGAGAAGATCGCCGGGTGGAAGGCGGCGGAGCGGGCGCGCGGCTTCGCGCCGGACCGGGCGCCGCTCACCCGCCTGGCGCTGGCGCGCACGGGCGAGCAGAGGTGGGAGATGCTCTGGAGCCTGCACCACCTGGTGAGCGACGGGTGGTCGCTGCCGCGCCTCCTCGAAGACCTGGCCGAGCTGTTCCGCGCCTCGGGCGAGGGGCGGGAGCCCCAGCTGGCGCGGCGCCGGCCCTTCCGCGACCACGTGGCGCTGCTGGGCGCGCGCGACCCCGCCGCGGCGGAGGCGTTCTGGCGCCGCGAGCTGGAGGACTTCGCGGGCGCCACGCCTCTGCCGCCCGCCCCGGCACCGGGCCGGATCCCCAGCACCTTCGCCGAGGCGCGGCGCATCCTCCCGCGCGACGCGGCCGAGCGGCTGCGGGCGAAGGCCGCGGCGGCGGGCGTGACGCTGCCCACGCTCTTCCAGGGCGCGCTGGCCCTCCTCCTGGCCCGCTACACGGGCGAGGACGACGTCGCGTTCGGCAACGTGGTCTCCGGCCGTCCGCCGGAGCTGGAGGGGGCGGAGGAGATGGTGGGGATGATGATCGCCACCCTCCCGGTGCGCGCGCGCGTCCCGTCCATGGAGCCCGCGGCGGAGTGGCTGCGCGCGCTGCAGGCCCGCCAGGCCGAGGCGCGGCAGCACGACCACGCGCCGCTGGTGGAGATGCGCCGCTGGGCCGGCGTGGAGGGCGGGCGCGACCTGTTCGAGGCGCTCTTCGTCTTCGAGAACTATCCCGGCCCGCCGCTCGGCGCGGGCGGGGAGGGCCCCTCCGCCGAGGAGCTCGCGGCGGCGGGGCTGGCCTGGGAGGCCGAGGGGAGCGAGCCCGCCGAGCTGACCAGCGCGCCCGTCACCCTCGCGGTGGCGCCCACGCCCATCGGCACCAAGCTGCGGCTGACCTACGACGCCGGACGCTTCGCCCCCGCGGCCATGCGGCGGGTGCTGGACCACCTGCTGGCGCTGGCGCACGCCCTGCCCGACGCGGGCGAGCGGCCGCTGGGCGAGGTGGAGATGACCACCGCGGAGGAGCGCGCCGCACTGGTGGCCGCCGGCTCGGCGCAGGGGTCGTTCCCGGGCACTCGCGCGCTCCCGGCGCTCTTCGCGGAGCAGGCCGCGCGCACGCCGGACGCCCTGGCGCTGACGTTCGGCGAGGAGTCCGTCACCTACACGGAGCTGGACGCGCGCGCCAACCGTATCGCGCACCGGCTGATCGCGCTGGGCGCGCGTCCGGACGCGCTGGTGGGGCTCTGCGTGGAGCGTTCGGTGGAGACGGTGGTCGGCATCCTGGCGATCCTGAAGTCGGGCGCGGGCTATCTCCCGCTCGATCCCGCGTACCCCGAGGACCGCCTGGCCTACATGCTGGAGGATTCGGGCGCGCCCATCGTCGTCACCACGGCGGTGCTGCGGGACCGGCTCCCCGCGGGGAGCGCAACGGTCCTCTGCCTCCAGTGCGACGCCGCCGCCATCGCGGCCGAATCGCCGGAAGCGCCGGAGATCGACATCTCCCCCGAGTCGCTGGCGTACGTCATCTACACCTCGGGATCGACCGGCAAGCCGAAGGGGGTGGAGGTCACCCACGCCAACGTCGTCCGCCTTTTCTCCGCGACCGACCACTGGTTCGGCTTCGGGGCGCAGGACGTGTGGACGCTCTTCCACTCCTACGCCTTCGACTTCTCGGTCTGGGAGATCTGGGGCGCGCTGCTCTACGGCGGGCGCCTGGTCGTCGTCCCCTTCGACGTCTCCCGCTCGCCGGAGGAGTTCTACGCGCTGCTGGAGCGCGAGGCCGTCACCGTGCTCAACCAGACGCCCTCCGCCTTCCGCCAGCTGATGCGGGCGGACGAGGAGGCGGCGGCGAGGGGGGAGATGCGGGACCTGGCGCTGCGCCACGTCGTGTTCGGCGGCGAGGCGCTGGAGCCCGCGACGCTGCGCGGCTGGGTGGAGCGGCGGGGGGATGAGGCTCCGCGGCTCGTCAACATGTACGGGATCACGGAGACCACCGTCCACGTCACCTATCGGGCGATCCGCGCGGCGGACACGGTGGACGGCTCGCCCTCGCCGATCGGCATCCCGATCCCCGACCTCTCCGTGCACCTGCTGGACCGCGACGGGCAGCTGGTGCCGGCCGGGGTGGTGGGGGAGATGTACGTCGGGGGCGCGGGCGTGGCGCGGGGCTACCTCGGCCGC
>DASUNK010000672.1:0-7135 GCA_036277195.1 Longimicrobiaceae bacterium
GAGGTCTCCCAGTCGTTCAGCACGGCGGTGTTGTAGCCGATGAACCCCGCCGTGGCCGCCACCAGCACCCCCGCCGCCCCCGCCACCGCCAGCAGCGGGCGGGTGAGCCGCAGCCGCGCCAGCCGCAGCCGCGCGCGCCCCGCCGTCTCCTGCCCGCGCACCCAGAAGAGGTGGGTGCCCACCGCCAGCAGCAGCGCCGCCAGCGCCCAGAGCAGGCCGTACCAGAACACCGGCACCCATCCCGGCCCATAGCCGTTCATGTCCGAGTACACCACGTCGGGCGACGCGGCGTAGTGGAAGAGGTTGTGCTCCAGCCCCAGCAGGTAGAGCACCGGCGAGCCCACGTAGTAGAGGAGCATGAGGAAGTGGCCCAGGTACTTGTGGACCACCACCGTCTGGATGGCGATCGCCAGCACCAGCAGGGGGAAGTAGAACGACAGCTGGTGGAGGAAGAGCTCGCGCAGGTACAGCCCGGGCTCGAAGCGGTAGTAGCCGCGGGAGAGCTGGATGAGGATCCCCACCCCCATCGCCGCCGCCAGCAGCGCCAGCACCACCGCGGTGAGCGCCGCCACCTTGGCCGCCAGCGGGAGCCAGGTGGGGACGGGCGCGGAGTCGTGGAGCTGCGCCGTCCCCACCTCGCGCTCGTGCCACACCAGCTCGCCCGCGTAGAAGGTGATCACCCCCACCACGAAGAGGAAGAAGGTGCCGAAGAGGAGCTCCAGCACCTGCCAGGTCACCGGATAGGTGCGGGTGCCGTACATCTCGCCCATCCCCGCGGCGGCGGCCAGCACGAAGGCCAGGCAGCACCCCACGATGATGGGGAAGTAGACGTTCCCCATCACCTCGTGCAGCGAGCGCCGCAGCTCGCCGCAGAGCTGGGCCCAGCGCGCCCGCGCCGAGAAGGAGCGCGCCGCCGGGGGGACGGAGAGCCGCCGCGCCAGCTCGTGCGGGGCCACGGGCCGCTCCTCCGCGGCCGCCTCTCCGCGGGCGTCCAGGCGCTCGTCCGCGTAGTGGGCGAAGCGGAAGCGCACCATCCCCGCGGCGAGCACCGCCGCGCCGATCCCCAGCCAGAGCGCCCGGTTCCAGAGGAGCGGCCCGGCGGCCGGCAGGTAGTCGCGGTTCTGCTCCACCACCGTCCAGTAGCGGGTGGCGCGCAGCGCCGGCACCAGGCCGAAGGGGTCGAGCGCCCAGGTGAGCCAGTCCGCCTCGAGCGCCTGCATGGCCAGCAGCGACACGCCGTAGGCCAGCAGCAGCCCCATCGCCCCGGCGTACACCGCCAGCATCCGCCGCGTGTGCGCCGCCAGCACCAGGAAGAGGGCGCCGGTCACCAGCAGGTTGGGGACGACCAGGAGGAGGAGGGGGTGCAGGTAGGCCAGCGGCTGGAAGGGGTGCACCCGCGCCGGGTCCACCCAGGGCGAGGCGGCGGCGAGCGCCATCCCCAGCGGCGCGCCCAGCAGCATCGCCAGGTTGGCGAGCACGGCGCCCGCGTAGCGTCCGCCCAGGTAGCGGGCGGGGGAGAGGGGGGTGGAGAAGAAGAGGGGGTAGATCCCCGTCTGGAAGTCGCGGTGCACCGCGCCGCCCACCACCCCGAGGGTGACGGGCACGCCCAGCAGGCCGAGGGTGAGCAGCGTCCGGGCGACGCGCACCGGCGCGTTCGCGACCCGCAGCGGGTCGCCGGTGTCGAAGTCCGGCCAGGCGCCCGCGGCCGCGGCGGTCAGGAAGAAGCCGAGGAGGAGGAAGACGCCGAAGTACACCCAGGTGGAGATGCGCCGCAGGTGCAGCCGCAGCTCGAAGGCGGCCAGCGGCCAGAACCCGCGCACCGGTGCTACGCCTCCGCCCCGGCGGGCGCCGGCTCCGGCGGCGGCGGGGGATGGACGGGGAGGCCGCCGATGACGGTGAAGTACACGTCGGTGAGGTCCGGCTCCACCGGACGGAAGCGCTCGTCCGGCGGCGCCTCGCCGTGCACGTGCACCACCGTCTGGCCGGCGTAGAGGGTGGTGGAGATCACCGGAACGCGCGCCGCCAGCTCCGGGAGCTCCTCGCGCGGCACGGCGCGCTCCCACACCCGGCCGCGCAGCGCCTCCACCGCCCGCGGCGGCTCGCCCGCGAAGAGGATGCGCCCGTGGTTGATGACCGCCATGCGCTGGCAGAGGTCGCTCACGTCCTCCACGATGTGGGTGGAGAGGATGACCACCGCCCGCTCGCCCAGCTCGCTGAGCAGGTTGAGGAAGCGCAGCCGCTCGGCCGGGTCGAGCCCCGCCGTGGGCTCGTCGACGATGATGAGGCGCGGGTCGCCGATGAGCGCCACCGCGATGCCGAAGCGCTGGCGCATCCCCCCCGAGAAGCTCCCCAGCCGCCGCCGGCGCGCCTGCCAGAGGTTGGTCTGCTCCAGCAGCGCCGCCACCACCTCGCGCCGCTCGCGCGCGTCCACGATCCCCTTGAGCAGGGCGAAGTGGTCCAGCAGCTCGTCGGCGGCCACCTTGGGGTAGAGCCCGAACTCCTGCGGCAGGTAGCCGAGGGTGCGGCGCACCGCCTCCTTGTCGCGCAGCACGTCGATCTCCCCCAGCCGCGCCGTGCCGCGGTCGGCCTCCTGCAGGGTGGCCAGGATGCGCATGAGGGTGGACTTCCCCGCCCCGTTGGGCCCCAGCAGCCCGAACATCCCCTGCGGGATGCGGAGCGAGACCTCGCTCAGCGCCTGCACCCCGTTGGGATAGGTCTTGGAGAGGCGGTCGATGACCAGCTCCACGGGCTCGCTCACGCCGGCTGCGCCGCCTCCGTCAGGAGCGCCCGGGGAGTGCCGACCAGCTTGATCTCGTCGGCCATGTAGACGGCCGCCAGCCCGCGGTCGAGCAGCTCCTGGTTCAGGTGGTGCGGCTGCCGCAGGACGGCCTCGCGCGAGTCGGCGCCCGGGGAGTAGTAGAGGTCCGCCAGGTAGCGGCCGTACTTCTCCAGCTTGTAGGTGTGCACCACCACCTTGGCGCCGGTGGGGAGCGCCGCCTCGACGTAGGCCTTGGCGGCGAGCCCGCGCTCGCGGGTGAGGCCGCGCAGCTCGGGCGTGTTCACGCCCCGGAGCCGGACCTGGATGGTGACGCGGATGAAGAAGCCGAGGTCGACGTTCAGGTAGACGGTGTCGCCGTCCACCACGCGCACGACATCGGCGCCGTATTCGAACATGGCTCGTCCTTTCGTCGGAGGGCGGGGTCGAGGAGGTGGGATCCGGGCTGGAGAACCGCCGAGGCAACCGCGCAGCCAGCGGGGGGCAAGACGCGTGCTCCCTCCGCGCCTGCGCGCGCAAACCGTTGCGCCGCCAGCGGATGACGTCTCCTCCCCCGTCCGCCCCGCGCCGGCCGCGGGACCGCGACCGGGACAGGCCCGCCCCTCCCCCTGGGTGCGCCGCTCCTCACCCTTCCAGCATCGGCAGCCGGAGCCCCTGCTCGCGCGCCGTCTCCACCGCCTCGGGGTAGCCGGCGTCCGCGTGCCGCGCCACGCCGATGCCGGGGTCGTTGGTGAGCACCCGCTCCAGCCGCTCGCGCATCTCCGGGGTGCCGTCGGCCACGATCACCTGCCCCGCGTGCAGCGAGTTCCCGATCCCCACCCCGCCGCCGTGGTGAAAGCTCACCCACGAGGCGCCGCCGGCCACGTTGAGCAGGGCGTTGAGGATGGCCCAGTCGGCGATGGCGTCGCTCCCGTCGCGCATCGCCTCGGTCTCGCGGAAGGGGGAGGCCACCGAGCCGGTGTCGAGGTGGTCGCGGCCGATGACGATCGGCGCCTGCACCTCGCCGCGGGCGACCAGGTCGTTGAGCGCCACGCCGAAGCGGGCGCGCTCGCCCTGCCCCAGCCAGCAGATGCGCGCCGGAAGCCCCTGGAACGCCACCTTCTCCCGCGCGGCCTCGATCCAGCGGCGCAGGTGCTCGTCCTCGGGAAAGAGCTCCAGCACCAGCCGGTCGGTGCGGTGGATGTCCGCCGGGTCGCCCGAGAGCGCCACCCAGCGGAAGGGCCCCTTCCCCTGGCAGAAGAGGGGGCGCACGTAGGCCGGCACGAAGCCGGGGAAGGCGAAGGCGTCGGCGAAGCCCGCGTCCAGCGCCTGGGTGCGCAGGTTGTTGCCGTAGTCGAAGGTCACGGCGCCGCGGCGCATCATCTCCACCATGGCCTCGCAGTGGGCGCGCATGGAGGCCATGGAGCGGGCCACGTACCCGCCCGGGTCGCCGCCGCGCAGCGCCGCCGCCTCGTCCAGACCCAGGCCGGCGGGGACGTAGCCGCCGAGCGCGTCGTGGGCGCTGGTCTGGTCGGTGAGCACGTCCGGGGTCACCCCGCGGCGCACCAGCTCGGGGAGGACCTCGGCGCAGTTGCCCACCAGCCCCACCGAGAGCGGGCGCCCCTGGCCGCGCGCCTCCAGCACCCAGGCGAGCGCCTCGTCCAGCGAGTGCGTCATCCGGTCGCAGTAGCGGGTGCGGATGCGCCGCTCGATGCGCGCCGGGTCCACCTCCACGCAGAGCACGGCGCCCTGGTTGAGGGTGACGGAGAGGGGCTGCGCGCCGCCCATGCCGCCCATGCCGCCGGTGAGGGTCCAGGTGCCGCGCAGGCTCCCGCCGAAGTGCTGGCGCCCCACGGCGGCGAAGGTCTCGTAGGTGCCCTGGAGGATGCCCTGCGTGCCGATGTAGATCCAGGAGCCGGCCGTCATCTGGCCGTACATGGTGAGCCCCTGGCGCTCCAGCTCGCGGAAGGTGTCCCAGTTGGCCCAGCGGGGCACCAGGTTGCTGTTGGCGATGAGGACGCGCGGGGCGTGGCGGTGGGTGCGGAAGACGGCGACGGGCTTGCCGGACTGCACCAGCAGGGTCTCGTCGTCGGCGAGGTCGCGCAGGGAGCGGACGATGGCCTCGAACGCCTCCCACGAGCGGGCGGCGCGGCCGGTGCCGCCGTAGACCACCAGCTCGTCGGGGTTCTCGGCGACCTCGGGGTCGAGGTTGTTCATGAGCATGCGCAGGGCGGCCTCCTGCTGCCAGCCGCGGCAGGAGAGTTCGGTGCCCCGCGGGGCGCGGACGGTGCGGGGGTGCGCGGGTGCGAGGACGCTGGACATGGGATTGGATCGGGCGATGGGGCGCTTACTCGAACCCCTTGAGCATCTCGGGAACGGAGACCTCCAGCACCGGCCCGCCGAACATCGGCTGCCAGCGCACCGTCTCGCTTCACACTCCGTGTCTCGACTTCCATCCGGGGCGCCGCCCCGGAGTGAATATAGCATCCAGTTCGCCCGGATTCACGACTCGGCGTCGCGCCACACCTCCGCGAGTGCGCCGCCGCGCACGATCTCGGCCGCCTGCTCGATCTCGGCGGCGAGCGCGCGGTCCGCCTCCAGCGCGGGGACGGTGCGGCGGAGGTGCGCGTACGCGCGCTCCACCCCCGGCCCCGAGCGCAGCGGCCGGCGGAACTCCAGCGCCTGCGCCGCGCACAGCAGCTCGATCCCCAGCACCATCTCCGCGTTGCGCAGCACCCGCCGCGCCTTCACCGCCGCCGCCATCCCCATCGACACGTGGTCCTCCTTGTTCGCCCCGGTGGGGATGGAGTCCACGCTCGCCGGGTGCGCCAGCACCTTGCTCTCCGACACCAGCGCCGCCGCCGTGATCTGCGCGATCATGAACCCCGAGCACACCCCGGGGTCGCGCGTCAGGAAGGGCGGCAGGTCGCCCGAGAGGTCGGGGTTCACCAGCCGCTCGGTGCGCCGCTCCGAGATGGAGGCCAGGTCCGCCAGCGCGATGGCCAGCAGGTCCAGCACCTGCGCCACCGGCTGCCCGTGGAAGTTCCCCCCCGACACCACCAGCCCCCCCTCGCCCTCGTCCGCGAACACCAGCGGGTTGTCGGTGGCGCTGTTGGCCTCCGTCTCCAGCACCTGGCGCACGTAGGCGAAGGCGTTGCGCGCGGCCCCGTGCACCTGCGGCATGCAGCGCAGGGCGTAGGCGTCCTGCACCCGCGGGTCGCCGTGGCGGTGGCTCTCGCGGATCTCGCTCCCCGCCAGCAGGGCGCGCAGCCGCTCGGCGCTGGCGGCCTGCCCGGGGTGCGGGCGCGCGCGCATGACGGCGGGGTGGAAGGCGTCGGGGGTGCCCCGCAGCCCGTCGAGCGACATGGCACCCACCACCTCGGCGGCCTCCACCAGCCGCTCGGCGCCACGCAGCACCAGCGCGCCCACGCCCGTCATCACCTGCGTGCCGTTGTTGAGCGCCAGCCCCTCCTTCGCCTGCAGCCGGAGCGGCTCCAGCCCGGCGCGGGCGAGCGCCTCGGCGCCGGAGACCACCTCGCCCTCCAGCTCGGCCTGGCCCTCGCCCACCAGCACCAGCGCCAGGTGCGAGAGCGGCGCCAGGTCACCCGAGGCGCCCACCGACCCCTGCTCGGGGATGACGGGGTGGATGCCGCGGTTGAGCAGGTCGAGCAGCCGCTCCACCACCACCGGGCGCACGCCGGAGAAGCCCTTCGCCAGCACGTTGGCGCGCAGCAGGGTCACGGCGCGCGTCTCCGCCCGCGAGAGCGGCGGCCCCACCCCGCAGGCGTGGCTGCGGATGAGGTTGAGCTGCAGCTCCTCCACCCGCTCGGGGGGCACCGCCGTCTCCGCCAGCCGTCCGAAGCCGGTGGTGACGCCGTACACCACCGCGCCGCCGCGCAGCGCCTCCTCCACCACCGCCCGCGAGCGGACCACGCGCTCGCGCGCCGCGCCGTCCAGCGCCACCCGCACGCCGGCGTCGGTGGCGACGCGCTCCACGTCTTCCAGGGTGAGGGTGTCCCCGTCGATGGCGAGCTGCGGCGGCATGGAGGGCAGGTCGGGGAATTGGAAGCGTGGGCAGCGGGAACGCGGGGAACTTAGAAAGCGGCGGCGGTGGGGGCAAACGCGGGCCCCAGCCCATGCCCCTCAGCGGAGCGAATGAATTCGCCGCTGGAAGAACACGAAGTCCGCCTGCGCGGACTGCAAGGCGAGTCCCGCGCGAATGCGTCAGGGGAGCAGCGGAGGCGGCCCAACAGTCCGCGCAGGCGAGGGGAAGCGGCTCACCTACCGCGCGCCAGTAGGAAGGGCGGATTGACAGAATGGCCCCGGACCGCTCAACCTTCAAGCGGTTCGAGGCGTGTGCGGGCGACGGGATTCGAACCC
>DASUNK010000673.1:0-3237 GCA_036277195.1 Longimicrobiaceae bacterium
GTCAAGGGACGATGGTCCCCACGTGCCCCCCACCCGGCTCGCTTAGCTGCTCGTTCGGGGAGAGGGGTTGTCAGACAGCTCCGTCCGAAGGCGCCGCGCAATACTCCGCCAAGGACGTGACGGACGCGACCTGCACCGTGGCCCCGCTGCGGACCACGTACTCCGACGCCCCGTAGCGCGGCGAGCCCGGGTGCCAGTTGTAGGTGTAGCCCAGGCGCGTCCACGGATAGCCGTCGGGCACCTCCCAGTGGTCGAGCATGGTGCTCGCGATCCAGCGCACGTGCTCGGGCGACACGCCCGGCGGGAACGCGGTGCCGCATAATGTGTCCGTCCCCTCGGGACAGGGGCGGGTGCTGGTGACGGACGGGTCCGCCGCGGGGCGGAAGAGGTCCACGGCGCGCACCCACATCTCCGCGAAGTGGTCGTAGCCCGCCGCCGGCGGCAGCCCCAGCAGCTGGTTGATCCGCAGCGCCACGTCGCCGGTGAAGGTCCGGCACGAGTCCTGGACCTCGGGCGCCACCGTCACCCACACGTCGCGCGTGAGCGTGAGGGTGCTGTCCGGGTGGTATCCCCCCCAGCTGGTGAAGGTGACCACCCGCACCCGGCCCGAGGCGTCGGCCACCGCCGGCTTCAGCGGCAGCACGTGCGCGGGGCGGTACACCGCGGCCTCGTAGACCGCCCGGTCGTAGAGCCGGTCGAGGTCCGCGGGCGCCGGGGCGATGCGCGGCGCGGGGGTGCACCCCGCCGCCAGGAGGAACGCGGCGGCCGCGAACGCCGCGGGGATCGGTCGGTGCATGGCTCGCTCCGGTCGGGTTCGGGGGACCTACCGCGCTTCAGCCTTCTGCCGCGCGATCCACTCGCGCACGCTCGCCTCCAGCACGCCGAGCGGCACCGAGCCGCTCCCCAGCACCACGTCGTGGAAGGCACGCACGTCGAAGCGCACCCCGAGCTCGCGCTCGGCCTCCGTGCGCAGCTCGCGGATCTTCATCTGCCCCGTCTTGTACGCCAGCGCCTGCCCCGGCCAGGAGATGTAGCGGTCCACCTCGTTGGTGATGTTCACCACCGTCAGCGCGCTGTTCTCCGCCATGTAGTCGATGGCCTGCTGCCGCGTCCATCCCATGGCGTGGATCCCCGTGTCGACCACCAGCCGGCACGCGCGCCACATCTCGTAGCTCAGCCGCCCGAACTCGCTGTACGGGTCGGTATAGAAGCCCAGCTCCTTCCCCAGCGACTCGGAGTAGAGCGCCCATCCCTCCACGAACGCCGTCACCCCACCGAAGCGGCGGAACTCGGGGACGTCTTCCAGCTCCTGCTGCAGCGCCAGCTGCAGGTGGTGCCCGGGGACGGCCTCGTGGCTGGCCAGCGCCTCGATCTCGTAGAGCGGCCGGCTCGCCAGGTCGTGCGTGTTGATCCAGTAGAACCCGGCGCGGCTGCCGTCGCCCGCCGGCTGGGTGTAGTACGCGGTGGTGGTGCGCGGGGCGATGTAGTCGGGGATCGGCTTGATGCCGTAGCTCATCCGCGGCAGCCGCCCGAAGAGCTTGGGCAGCTCGCCGTCCATCCGCTTGAGGAAGTAGGCGTTGGCCGACATCAGCTCGTCGGCCGTCTTCGGGTAGAAGCGCGGGTCGGTGCGCATGAACTGCACGAAGTCGCGGAAGGTGCCGTTGAAGCCCACGCGCCGCATCACCGAGTCCATGGCCGCGCGGATGCGCGCCACCTCGGCCAGCCCGGTGCGGTGCACCTGCTCGGCGGTGAGGTCGAGCGTGGTGTACGCCCGCACCCGGTGGGCGTAGTACTCGCGCCCGCCGGGGAGCTCCGACGCGCCGATGCTGGCCCGCGCGGCGGGACGGTACTCGCGGACGAGGAACTCGAGGAAGTCGCGGTAGCCGGGGACGACGGACTCGGCGATGGCCTGCCGCCCCGCCGCGGCCAGGGCGGAGCGCTCACCCTCCGGCACCGAGGCGGGGAACTCGGCGAACGGCGCCCAGAGCAGGCTCTTCGTGGGGTCGTCCACGATGTGCGGCTCCAGCGTGCCCTCGACGCCCTCGAGGGTGATGGCGGGGAGCACGAACCCGCGCCGCACGCCCTCGCGCATCAGCTCGACGTGCTGGGCGGCGTAGGCGCGGAAGGCGCGCAGCCGCGCGGTGTAGGCGCGGTAGTCCTCCGCCGTGCGCAGGGGCACACGGTCCGGCAGCTCGGGGAAGAAGGTGTGGAACCCCTCGCGGTTGGTGATGGGGAAGAGGTAGTCGAGCAGCTCCGCGTCGCGCACCTCGTTCTGCTTGACGAAGGCGAAGATGTCGTAGTTCACCCGCTCCACCGGGGTGAGCGCGTCGCGCGGGATGGCGCGGAGCCGGGCCAGGAAGGCGCGGTTCTCGTCGAGGCGCCTGCGCTGGTCCGCCAGCGCCACCTGCGGCAGGCGCTCGTTCCAGCGCCGGTCGCCGAAGCTGGTGGCGAAGACGGGGTTCTCGCGCAGCGTCCACTCCCACTCGTCGGCGAAGAGCTGCCGGAGCTGCTCCGAGGGGGTCTGCGCGGAGGCCTGCGCGGCCAGCAGCGGCACGAGCGTCAGCGCCAGCAGCAGGGCGAATTGGGTCTTCATGGGATGCGTCGCGGAAGCGGGAGACGGCGCCGGCGGGGAGTCCGTTCAGCGTACCATTCCGCCCGCCGCGGCGCAACGGCGCGCTTGCCCCCGGGCGGCCCCCGGCCTAGCTTGCGGCGTCCCCGTCTTGTCTCCAGGGGCGCGGTGCGCCGCCGTCCGTCCGCCTTCCCGAGCGAACATGCCTCCCGACCCGTCTCCCGGCCGGCCGCGCCTGCTTTCGGTGCGGGACTGGCCGTTCGCGTGGAAGCTGCGCGGCGCCGTCCTGCTGCTGGTGCTGATCTCGGCCGTGGGGGCGGCGGCCATGCTCGGCTACACGCGCCGCAGCCGCGAGCTGACGCGCACGCTCGCCGCGCGCGAGCTAGCCGGGCTGGGGCTGGTGCTCAACGTCGACCGCGACGGCTACCAGGCCGTGCTGGGGCTCACCCAGGCCGCCGCCGCCCCCTCGGCAGAGGAGCGCGGGCGCTGGCTGGCCTTCTACCGCGAGAACATCGGGCAGACGCGCGAGCGGCTGGAGGGCTACATCCAGCTCCCCGGCCTCTCGGACGCGCGCATCCGCGCGGCGGGCGCGGCGGCCGCCTCGCGCGGGCGCTTCGAGGCGCGCGGCGACGCGGTGGCGGGGGCGCTGGAGCGGACCGGTGCGGCCG
>DASUNK010000674.1:0-4905 GCA_036277195.1 Longimicrobiaceae bacterium
TTCTTCTAGCGCTCCTCCAGGCCGATCCACTTGCGCGTGTCGGGCGGGCGGAAGGCCTCCAGCCGCTCCAGCAGACGCCCCGGCTCGGTATCGTCGATCACGATGGCGCGGTGCATCGGCGGGAGGAACCCCTCCTCCACCGCCCGGTCGAAGAGCGCCAGCAGGGGATCGTAGTAGCCCTCCACGTTCAGCAGCCCGCACGGCTTGGGGTGGATGCCGAGCTGCGACCAGGTGATCACCTCGCAGAACTCCTCCAGCGTGCCGAAGCCGCCGGGGAGCGCCACGAAGGCGTCGGCGAGGTCCGCCATGCGCGCCTTGCGCTCGTGCATGGTCTCGACCACGTGCAGCTCGGTGAGCCCCGCGTGCCCCACCTCGCGCGCCACCAGCGCGCGGGGGATCACCCCCACCGCCCGGCCGCCGGCCGCCAGCACCGTGTCGGCCACGATCCCCATCAGCCCCACCCGCCCGCCGCCGTAGACCAGCCCCAGCCCGCGCGCCGCGAGGGTGGCGCCCACTGCCCGCGCGGCCTCCGCGTACGCCCGGCGCCGCCCGACGTTGGAGCCGCAGAACACGCACACGCTCTTCATCCCCCCAACCTGGCCGGAGCCAGGCCGGGGGGCAAGCGGAGGGTCAGCGCGTGCGGTACACCCGGCCGTCGTGCACCACCGCCACCTTCTCGCCGAGCGCGAAGTAGCGCGCCAGCTCGGGGACGCGGCGGACGAGCTCGAAGTACTCGTCGCTGCCGAAGCGCACCGCCGTCTCCGGGAGCCGCGCCTCGGGCCGCAGCTCCGCGTCGGTCCACACCCCCTCGCGCAGGTAGAAGGTCTTCTGCCCCACGCGGCGGATGGTCTCGGCGGCCGCGCCCTCCTCCCGGACGCTCTCCTGCATCCGGCGGCTGGTCCGGCTCTGCTCCACCGCCGCCTGCCCGGAGGCCGGCGCCTGGGGGCTCAGCCTGGTCGGCGACGGGGGCGGCGTCCGCCCGGAGCGGTCCTGCGCCACGTTCCCCCGGGCGCCCGCGGCGCCGCGCGCCTCGAAGCTGGCCTCGTCCCCGCGCACCACCGCCCCCGGCTCCAGCGCCAGGTACGAGGTGTAGGGGGTCACGATGCCGTAGCGCGTGCCCAGGTCCACGATCTCGTCGCGCAGCTCCCGGTTCTCGCCGTGGGTGCGCACCTGCTCCATCAGCCACCCCACCCGGCGCGTGGCCCAGAGCCGCGGCAGGAAGTCGTGCCGCTCGTCGCGCAGGGGGAAGCGCAGCCCGTCGTAGCGGAAGGTGCGCGTGGGCGAGGCGTTGCCGCTGAGCTGGATGGTGACGTCGCGCAGGTCCTGGGCGTTGCGGTAGCGCCCCACCAGCGCCAGCTGCGTCCCCTTGAACAGGTCGGGGAGCGCGCGCGGGTACACCAGGTCGGTGCGGACGCCGCCCAGGTCCAGCCGCAGGTTGGTGAGCACCGGGTGGTTCACCTTGTCGAAGAAGGAGGAGACGGTGACCTCCAGGTCCTCCTGCGGCGCCACGTACGCCGAGGTGCCGCCGTTGTCGGCCGCCACGCGGTCGAGCAGGCGGGTGTTCACGTCGTAGCCCACCCCGAAGCTGAACAGGCGGACGCCGGCGCGCCGCGCCCGTCCCACGTTCTCCAGGATGCGCTGCACGTCGGTGACGCCCACGGTGGGGAGCCCGTCGGTGAGGAACACCAGCAGCCGCGGCCGCGCGCCCTGCGCGGGGAACTGCTCGAACGCCTCCACCAGCGCGTCGTTGATGTTGGTGCCGCCGCGGGCCCGCAGCCCCTCCACGAACTCCACCCCGCGCGCCTTCCCGGCGCGGTCGGCGCGGATCAGCCCGGTCTCCATCCGCCGCGTCTCGCCGGCGAAGGCGACGACGTTGAAGCGGTCCTCGGGACCCAGCCCGCGCACCCCGAAGGTGAGCGCCCGCTTCGCCTTGCCGATCTTGTCGTCCTCCTCCATCGAGCCCGACACGTCGAGCACGAAGACCACGTCCTTGGCCGGGTACTCGCGCGCCGCGAAGTCCTCGCGCGGCGACACCAGCAGGAGGAAGAAGCCGTCCTTCCCCGGCTCGCGGTAGGTGAAGAGCGAGAGGTCCACGTCGCGCTGCGACAGCCCGTAGAAGAGCTGGAAGTCGCGCCGCTCGCCCCGCCCCCGCCCGCTCTCGAAGCTCACCGTGGCGCCGCGGCCGTTCGGGTCGCGCCGCACCTCCACCTCGTGGCTGGGCGAGTAGAGGGCGCGCACCGGGCCCGAGGTGCGCAGCTCCACCCGCCCGGAGACGCGCTCCACCGGCGCGGTGTTGCGCCCCAGCCCCAGCGGGTAGCGGTAGCCCACCGTGCCGCTCTCGGCGCGGAGCACCTGCGTGTAGGTGAGCTCCAGCTTCTTGGTGGAGTGGGGGAGGATCGGGAAGATGCTGGCCTGGAACAGGTTCTCGCCCGCGTACTCCAGCAGCCCCGGGTCGCGCACCCGGCGGACGATGGCGTCGTAGATGCGCCGCGCCTCCTCGCGCGGCCGCACCTCGCCCGCCAGGCGCCGGTCGCCGTCCCAGATGGCGAACTCGGTGACGGTGGCCTGCTCGGGGATCGGGAAGAAGTAGGTGCCCTCCAGCGTGGCCCCGGTCTCGTTGCGGAACACCTGGGTCACGTGGGTGGTGGCCACCTGCCCTTCGATCTTCACGTCGATGGAGATGGACTCGATCGGGAGCGCGGAGCCGAAGCGCGCGCGCTCCTCGGGCTGCCAGGGCCGGCAGTCGCGGCAGGGCCCCGGCACGATCACCCCCTGCGCCGCCAGCGGCACCGCCGCGGAGAGCAGGGTGGCCAGGGCCAGCAAGGTCCGGGTTCGCATGGGGTTGGCTCTCCTGGTGGGTGGGACTGCTCGGTGTTCTACTCCCCGACGCCCGTCGGGGGTTCCCCCGGGTGCGTGCCCACTGCTTTGGAGACCTCCCGCGAACGAGAAGGTTGCACCTGCGCGGAGCGGAAGGTCCGCTCTTAAACGCGGGACGGGGGGCCGGTCTGACCCCCCGTCCGCGGCGACCGGCGGCGGCCCCCGCTCAGGGGGTCCAGACGTTGTTGCGCCGGTTCACGTCCGGGAACAGCATCTCCGGGTCGATCTCCACCTTCGCCACCGGGCCGGGGACGGCGACGTCCACCGTGGCCACCCGCCGGTTCGGTCGGATCCAGGAGTCGATGGCGATGGTCTGGCTCACCTGCTGCCCGTCGCGCGTGGTGACGGTGACGATGGAGGGCGCCGGGGCCTGCCCCACGTCGCGCACCGTCACCCGCACCGTCCCCGCCCCCGGCGTCACCGACTCGATGGCCTGGTCGAGGGTGGCCGTCTGGAAGAACCAGGGGTTCCAGAACCAGTCCAGGTCGCGCCCCGCCACCCGTTCCACCGTGTTGAAGAAGTCCCAGGGGGTGGGGTGCTTCAGCAGCCACTCGCGCGCGTAGGTGCGCATCGCCTGGTCGAAGGTCTCGGCGCCGACCGCCGTGCGCAGCGAGCGCAGCAGCGTCCCCGGCTTGAAGTACGCCGACACCCCCGAGGCCAGCCCCTCGCCCACCAGGTCGATGTGGCGCATCATCGGCGCCTCCACCTTCTGCCCCGCGATCTGCAGGTAGAGGGAGCGCGGCTCCTCCCAGTGGTCCGAGCGGGGGAAGAAGTCCTGGAACGCCACCGCCTCGTGGTAGGTGGTGAAGCCCTCGTCCATCCACCCGTACGCGGCCTCGTCCTGCCCCACCATCATCGGGAACCACTCGTGCCCCACCTCGTGGGCGATCACCTCGTACAGCCCCTCCGCGTCGTCCGGCCGCCCGATGAAGATCAGCATCGGGTACTCCATCCCGTAGATCGGCCCCTCCGAGACGGTGAGCTGCGGGTAGAGGTAGGGGATGATGACGCGGCTGAGGTGCACCAGCGAGTGCTGCCCGTAGCGCGCGCCCTGCTCCCACCCCGGCGCGCCGGGGCGGTAGAGGGAGTGCACCGGGACGGTGCGGGTGCCGCCCCCCTCGGCCGGGATCACGGCGCGGGTGGCGTCCCACAGGTAGCGGTCGGAGAGGGCGAAGGCGAAGTCGCGGACGTCGCGCGCCTGGAAGCGCCAGGTGAGCCGGTCGCCGCCCAGGGTGGCCCGCTTGCCGTCCAGGTCCTCGCGCGTCACCACGTGCACCACGCTGTCGGTGCGCAGCGCCGCCTCCAGCCGCTGGCGCACCGGCGCCGGGAGCACCTGCTCGGAGTTCTGCAGCGTCCCGGTGGCGCCCACCACCCACCCGGAGGGGAGGGTGAGGGTCACGTCGAAGTCGCCGTACTCCAGGTAGAACTCGCCGTTGCCGGTGTAGGGCGTCACGTCCTGCCCCACCAGGTCGTCGTGCACGGCGATCTGCGGATACCACTGCGCCACCTGGAGCACGCGCCCGCCGAGCGCGTCCTCGAAGCCGGTGCGCGGCGCGCTCCGCGGCGGCACGCGGAAGTTCCAGTCGATCTCGAAGACGGCGCTGTCGCCCGGCGCGATGGGGCGGGGGAGGAAGACGGTGCCGAGCGTCCCCGACACCGAGTAGCCGGGGACGGTGCGCCCCTCGCGCTGGTTGGCCTGCAGCTCGGCCGCGGCCACCTCGCCCAGCGGCTGCCCCTGCACCACCACGCGGGTCAGGGTCAGCCCGCCGGTGTTGAGGGGGCTCTGGTTGCTGACGAAGCGGTCGCTGAAGAGGTTCTGGTAGAGGTTCAGCTTGACGCTGGCCAGCGCGGCGGGCGAGCGGTTGTGGTAGACGACGCGCTCGCGGCCGGTGACGCGGGGGAGGCGCGGGTCCACCTCGGCCTCGATGGAGTAGCGCACCCGCTGCTGCCAGTAGCGGGGCCCCGGCTGGCCGGTCTCCGTGCGCGTCCCCGCGGCCACGGCGGCCTGGAACTCGGTGGGGACGGGGA
>DASUNK010000675.1:0-4662 GCA_036277195.1 Longimicrobiaceae bacterium
GCGAAGTGCGAAGTGCACCGGTGGGCGCGGTCATTGCGATGGGCGGCGCGCGGATCCGAACGGCGAGGACGGCATGGGCATCCGGCAGTGGATCGGGAAGTGGCGGAAGGACGGCGACGGTGACGAGGGCGGCGCGGACGACGCCCCGCGCGGCTCCGTGCTGCACGCGCTCTTCGGCAAGGAGGAACCCACCCCGCACGCCCTGGGCGAGTACGACGCCACCACCTACCCGGACGCCCTGGCGGAGCTCCTCCGCCGCCGGCAGGAGGTGATGGACGAGCTGATGGAGCTGGACCTCACCAGCGCCGGCGGGCGCCAGGCCGCCATCCCCCGGCTGCACGAGCTGCTCCGCCGGTACCCGCACCCGCTGGCGTACGAGGCGCTGATCAACGCCTACGTGGACGGCGGCCGCTGGGACGAGGCCCGGGGCGTGGCCTACGCGGCGCGCGAGCGGCGCCACGAGGTGACGCACTCCCCCTTCCCCGAGATCCGCATGGAGGTCGACCGTCTCAACGAGTGGACCCCCGAGGAGATCGACGTCCTCCGCGCCGAGCGCGAGGGGCGCCCCCTCCCTCCCTGACACCCCTCCACGGAATGTCGTAAAAAACTGGCATCGACCCCCGCCCGGGTGTAGGTTGGGGTCGGGCAGGAGACGCGTGAGCGCCTCTCTTCGCGCACGCTGCGGGGAGGTGGGACATGAGCGGCAGGATCGTCGAGTTCGAGTACGGCAGGGTCCAGTTCACCGCCCTCACCTTCCAGGTGGATTCCGGCGAGGACGAGGTCTTCCTCAGCTTCTCGCGGGGGATGGAGCACGGCCCGGTCATCGAGCGGCCGGGGAACGACTCCCCGCGCTCCCGCAGCCAGCACGGCGAGGAGGACTACACCACCGATCCGGAGCTGCAGCGCCTGGGGAGCTGGTTCGTCTCCCGCGAGCTGCAGCTCCAGGAGCTGCTCTCCGACATCGCCCACGCGGCCTACCTGCTGGCGGAGGTGCTCCAGAGCCACGGCTGGAACCCGATCCGCGTGGCGCAGGAGCTCCGCTGGCCCCTCGGGGGGCTCGACCCGAAGGCGCCGCTGCGGGGGCTCTTGCGCTTCCTGGCCGAGACCAAGGTGGAGAAGTGCGGCAGCGACCGCCTGGCGGTCCGCAAGTTCGGGGAGTGGGAGGAGCCCGAGCACACCCCCGAGGAGCCGCCGCCGCCGCTCGGCGACTATCTGCCCAGCCTGGAGGCGCTCGTCTCCCGGGGCGCCACCTCCCTGCTCGTCAAGTCGCTGGGAGCCGTCCTCAACGAGGGTGAGGGTGCCTCCTCCACGGCGGGCGCATCCGAGGAGAGCCCCCAGCTCAGGAAGACGGCGAGGCTGAAGCGGGAGCTGCGCAAGTGGCTCGTGCTCCTGGAGAACGACCTCGCGGCGCCCTGCCACCTGGAGGAGTTCGCCGCGCAGCACGGCGTCCCGGCCACGCGGCTGGCCGAGGTGAGCTACCAGGGATGCGGCGACCTGAGCATGAACTACTGGAACGTGGCCTTCATCGCGGCCGCGGACCGGGGCGCGCCGCCGACCTTCGTCTACCCCTTCGAGGAGCC
Organism: Longimicrobiaceae bacterium; assembly: GCA_036277195.1. Classification (GTDB taxonomy): domain Bacteria; phylum Gemmatimonadota; class Gemmatimonadetes; order Longimicrobiales; family Longimicrobiaceae; genus Longimicrobium. The sequence continues at coordinate 1,581 of DASUNK010000675.1, forward strand.
CGTCGAGGACCGGACGTACACCTGCCTGGTGCGGTGGGATTCGCCGGAGGGGCGCAAGCGCGTCGAGATCACGGACCTGCAGTTCAACCGCTACGCCCGGCACACGGCGGGGATGGTGCTCCTCCCCGGGGCGGGGGAGCCGCCGGGCGCGGGGGTGCCGGTGGGCGACCGGATCGCCTTCGCCGTGTCCGGCCAGCAGATCATCCGCGAGGGGTGCGAGCTGAAGCTGGCGAACACCATCCACCAGTTCTCGGACCTGCGCCACGTCTTCCAGCTCCCCAACCTGAACCCCGACGGCCAGATGGCGACGTGGGCGGAGCTCGGGCTGCCGCCCACCCGGCCGCGGAGCATCTTCAACCGGAGCCAGGACGACGACGTCTGGCTCGGGGAGCACGCGCTGTTGCGGGACAGGAACCTCCGGCGCGCGGCCCTCTTCGGCCCGATCCTCCTCTCGCGCGACGAGCTGGGGACCACGGCGGAGCACATCGAGGCGGCGCTGGCCGACACCGGGCCCGAGAGCCCCAGGCGCTACGAGCGGGTGGACGACCCTCTCGCCGTGCTCAGGCCCGGCCAGTACCGGGTGATCCGCGAGGGGCGGCAGCGCTGGTACGACATCTACTTCTGCCGGAACGTCTACCCCTACTCGGTGCTCGGCATCCTCGAGAGCGGGGAGCTGCTCTCCTTCGCCTGGCGCGGGCCCTACTCCGACCGGCGCGGCTTCACCATCCCCAAGATGGTCGAGCTCCTCCTGTCGCTCCTCAAGGTGCAGCACGCCATCCTGGTCGACGAGGGGGGAGACGTCTTCCAGTACCACGGCTGCCCGGACGACCGGGACCGGACGGTCCTCCCGCCCACCCGCAACAAGGTGCGGGCGATGTTCTTCATGGCGCCGCGCGCGCTCCTGGACGGGAAGGGCACGCCGCCCTAGCCGTCGTCCGGCTCGCGGTACACCCCCGCGCGGCGGAGGTACTTCACCACCTCGATGGCCACCGCGCGCAGCAGCCCCGCCTCGCGCGCGTCCGGCTCCGCCCGGCGCACCAGCTCGCGCAGCGAGCGCATCACCGACTCCGGCTGGCGGCTCTTGAAGAAGTCCACCGCCCAGAGCGCCCGCTCCGCGTCCGCGAACACCTGCTCCAGGAACTGCACCGTGGGCGGCGGCGCGGTGCGGCGCGGGTCGCGGAAGGGCTGCGCCTCGCCCTCCGCCTCCATCCACAGCTCGTAGGCCATCACCAGCACCGCCTGCGCCAGGTTCAGCGAGGCGTGCTCCGGGTTGGTGGGGATGATGCAGGTGCGGTGGCAGAGGTCGAGCGCCTCGTTGGAGAGCCCCTTGTCCTCGCGCCCGAAGAGGAGGGCCACGGGGCCGGAGCCCTCCGCCGCCGCGTCGCGGGCGCGCCGCAGCAGCTCCGGGGCGAGGGAGCGCGGCCGGGCCACCGCGCGCTTGGCCCGCCGGGCGCGGGCCGTCATCCCCACCACGTACGAGCAGTCCGCCAGCGCCTCGGGGAGGGCGGAGAAGAGCTCCGCGCGCCGCACCACGTCGGCGGTGTCGTGGGCGATCCCCTCGATGCGCCACGGGTCCCAGAGCGCGGGCGAGACCAGCCGCAGCCGCCCCAGCCCGAAGTTCTTCATCGCCCGCACGGTGCCGGCGACGTTGACGTGGTCCTGCGTCTCCCACAGGACCACCACGATCCCCTCCAGCGCCTCGCGGCTCAGGGCGCCTGCGCCTCGGGGCCGGGCCCGGTGCGCCGCTGGGTGGCGGAGGGCGGCAGGTCCGCCCCCGCGCGGGCCGACATGCGGCCCAGCAGCACCCGGGCCGCGCGCACGTCGTGGCCCACGTCGATGAAGAGGAGCGTCAGGTCGCTGGCGCCCCAGAGCATGGCCGCCAGCACCCCGCCCTGGATGACCTCGGTGAAGAGCTGGAGGATGGCCCCCGCCCCCTCGTAGGCGATCCCCGCCACCACCTCGGCGGTGAGGGCCACGATCACCACCATCGCCACGATCTTGAAGAGCCGGGCCACGTACTGCAGCCCCACGTACGGCTCGGTGTCCTCGGCGCGGATGGCCCAGGCGTCGCGCTGGCTGCGCGCCCCCCGGTCCTCGGCGGGGGGCTCGCCGCCCCGCCGCACCCGCATGGTCTCGCCGGCGTACTCGTCGCGCGCCGGTCCGGCGGGCACCGGGCCGCCCTCGTCTTCGCGTTGCATCAGCCCCCTCCCCGTCCTGGTTCTGGTCCGCCTCCGCCCTCACGCACGCCGCTCGGGCACGAAGAGGTCCGCGTCCGTCACCCCCGCCCGCTGCGCCGCCTCCACCGCCCACTCCAGCCGCGCCACCTGCTCCTCGCCGTGCCCGTCGCTCCCCAGCGAGAACCGCACCCCCGCCTCGCGCGCCTTGCGCAGCAGCCGGTGGTGCGGGAGCCGGTAGCGGCTGGAGATCTCCAGCGCCACCCCGCTCTCCGCCAGCGCCTCCACGTAGCGGTCCTCGCGCTCCTCCGTCCACCAGGCCAGCGCGTCGTCCTCCAGCCGCCGCAGCCCGGCGGGGAGGAAGGTGGAGTGCCCGGCGATCTGGATCGGCATGGTGCGCACCAGGTCGCACAGGTTCGCCACCATGATGTCCATCAGCTGGTCCGGCCGCACGTCGAACTCCGGGTGCAGCACCGGCCACCAGGGCGAGTACACCCGCCCGTCCGGCATCCAGAAGCCGTGGTTGGAGCCGATGCGGTAGTCGAAGCGCGCCATCACCTCGTCGGGGAGGGTGTGCCAGAGCGTGTCCGCCCAGCAGAACTCGCCCGCGCGGAAGACGTCGGCGCCGTCCAGCGCGTCGAGATAGGCGGGCACCCGCTCGGCGGGGATGAACGCCTTCTGCCGCGAGGAGACGTGGTCCGCGATCCCCACCCGCACCCCGCGCTCGCGCGAGAGCCCCACCACCTCGTCGAGGGTGAGCTTCCCGTCCGACATGGTGGTGTGGACGTGCAGGTCCTGCGTGCCGAGCCCCGCCGTGGCCGCGCTCACCGCCCGGCCGGCTCCGCCGGGGCCGCGGCGGCCCAGCGCGCGCGGTACTCGCGCTCGGCCTCCTGCAGCGCCGTCCACCC
>DASUNK010000676.1:0-2796 GCA_036277195.1 Longimicrobiaceae bacterium
ATGATCACCCCGATGAAGGCCTCGCGGGTGAAGCTGGCCCCGGTGAAGAAGAAGGTGAGGAAGACGCCCACCAGCGCCATCGGCACCGTCAGCAGCACGCAGAGCGGCTGGCGCAGGCTCTCGAAGAGCGCCGCCGTCACCATGAACACCAGCACCAGCGACACCGCCAGCACGCCGTAGATCTGGGCGCGCTCCTCGTCGCTCCACTTCCACTCCTCCTTCCCCACCAGCTGGTAGCCCGCGGGGAGGCGGGTGCTGCGGATCACCGCCCGGTGCACCCGGTCGCCCAGCTTCACCGGGCCGCGGAACTCGTACGCCACCGTGCGCTGGTACTGCTGGTCCTCGCGCAGGATGCGCGAGAGCACCTCGCGCTCCTCCACCCGCGCCACGTCGCCCAGCCGCACCGCCCCGCCCCCGGGCGCGGGGATGAGCAGCTCCTGCAGCCCCAGCAGGTCCAGCTCCTCGTGCCCGGCCAGCCGCACCGTGTACGCCAGCTCCTCCTCGCCCAGGCGGATGCGGTTGCGCGCGGCCTCGCGCCCCACCGCCGTCCCCACCCGCGCCACCACGTCGCGGGCGGTGAGGGCGTGCATGGCCAGCCGCGCCCGGTCCACCCGCAGCACCACCTCGGTGGCGCGGTCGCGCTCGAACCACTGCCCGGTGGCGTTGGTGTCCACGTCCTGGATGCGCGCGAAGCGCCGCAGCCGCTCGCCCAGCTCCTCGGCGAGGTTGCGCACCGTCTCGTACTGGTAGCCCAGCACCTGGATGCTGTAGTTGGGCGGCGCCGTCCCCCCGCCGTAGAAGGAGGGGCCGTAGCCGTACACCCGCACCTCGGCCCCGCCGAAGAGGTGGCTGTACGACTCCAGCCGCTCCTTGATGGCGGGGGGGATGCCGGTGGACTGCAGCGAGTCCGGGAAGTCGACCCGGATCATCCCGGTGCGGGGCATCACGTTGCTGACGAAGCGCTCCACCTCGGGCATGGCGCGCAGGCGCGCCTCGAAGAAGCGCACCATCTCGTCGGTGCGGCGCAGCTCCTCGCCGCGCGGCTGCTCCACCGTGATCTGGACGTACGAGTCCTCGCCGTACCAGGGGCGCCAGACGGTGCCGCGCTGCACGTAGCGCTCGAAGAGGTACCCCGAGCCTCCCAGCGCCAGCAGGGCCAGGAGCACCGCCGTCCAGGGCCGGCGGAGCGAGGCGCCCACCAGCGCGGCGTAGGCCCGCTGGTAGGCGGGGGGGCGCGCGTCCGGCGGCGGGAGGGCCCGGGCGCGGAAGCGGAGCAGCCGCCCCGCCAGCGCGGGGGTGAAGGAGAAGGTGACGAAGAGCGAGGCCAGGTTGGTGAACCCCACCACGATGGCCAGCGGCACGTAGAAGAGCCGCAGCTCGCCCTGCAGGTAGACGAAGGGGATGAAGACGATGACGGTGGTGAGGGTGGCCGCCAGCACCGGGAGCACCATCTCGCCGGCGCCGCGCACGGCGGCGGCCTCGGCGTCGTCGCCGGCGCGGCGGCGGCGGTAGATGTTCTCCAGCACCACCACCGCGTTGTCGATGATGAGCCCGAAGCCCATCGCCAGCCCCATCAGCGTCAGCAGGTTGAGGGTGAGCCCGCCGAAGTAGAGGAGGTTGAGGGTGATGAGCACCGAGAAGGCGATGCTGGCGAAGATGACCGCCGCCGAGCGGAAGCTGCGCAGGAAGAGGACGAGCACCACCAGCACGATCACCGCGGAGGAGGCGGCGCGGTAGCGCAGGTCGGTGAGCTGGGTGCGCACCGCCTCGCTCTCGTCGCTGTCGAGGATGAGCCGCGCGCCGGAGGGGAGGCGCCGCCCGAGCGAGTCCACCCGCGCCTTGGCCGCGTCGGCCACGCGCACCACGTTGGTGCCGATCTCCTTCTGCACCTGGAAGGAGACGGCGGGCTGGCCGTCGATGCGGTAGTGCTGGAGCGGCTCCTCGTAGCTGTCGCGCACGGTGGCCACGTCCTCCAGCCGGACGACGCGCCCCCGGTCGGTGAGGAGGGCCAGGCGGCGCACCGCGGCGGGGGAGCCGGCCCGCTCGCGCACGGCCAGGGTGTAGCGCATCCCGCCCCGCTCCACCGTCCCGGCCTCGCGCACCTGCTCCAGCTCGTCGATCGCCCGGCGCACGCGCTCCGGCTCGAGCCCCAGCGCCAGCACCTTCGCCTCGTCCAGCTCCACCTCCAGCAGCCGCTCGCGCCCGCCCCACGCCGACACGTCGGCCACCCCGGCGAGCTGCCGCAGCTCGGGGGCGATGGTCTCCTCCACCACCCGGCGCAGCGCCTCGGGGGTGTACGGCCCGGTGATGGTGTAGCGGAGGAAGGGGCGGCTCTGCTCGGCGAACTCCGGCGGCACGTACGGCTGCACCTGCGGCCGGGTGGCGGCGGCGGGGAGCGCCTCCTCCAGGGCGGCCAGCCGCTCGGAGAGCTCCAGGCGGGCGAAGTCCATGTCCACGCCCCGCTGGAACTCCACCTCGATCGTGCTGTTGCCCACCCCGCCGCGCTCCTCGGAGGTGGAGGTGACGCGCTCCACGCCGCGTACCTGCTGCACCGCCGCCTCCAGCGGCGAGGTGAGGAAGGCCTCGGTGGTCTCGGGCGAGGCGCCGCGCCAGGTGGCGCGCACCGAGAGGCGGGGGAGCTCGGTGTCCGGGAGGAGCTCCACCGGCACCTCGAGCCACGACGCCACCCCCAGCAGGGCGAGGGCGGCGTAGGCCATCCCCACGGCCACCGGCCGGCGGACGGAGAAGCGGATCACCGGGAGCCCCGCGTCAGTCGCCCGCCACCAGCCCGGGGGC
>DASUNK010000677.1:0-5251 GCA_036277195.1 Longimicrobiaceae bacterium
ATCGACGACGACTCGGTCTCGGCGGCGCACGCCCGGCTGGAGTGGGACCTGGGGGCGTGGCGGATCACCGACCTGGAGTCCACCAACGGCACCTCGGTCGAGGGGGTGCGGCTGGCGCCCCACGTCCCCACGCCGCTCCAGTACGGCGCCACCGTGCGCCTGGGCGGGGTGCGGCTGCAGCTGCGCGAGGCGGCCGGGGCGGACCCGGCGTCGGCGCGCGCGGGGTTCGTCCCCCCGCCCCCGGTGCCCACCCTGAAGGAGGAGCGGCGCTTCCGGCTCCCCGTGTGGCTGCTGCTGGTGATCCTGGTGCTGGCGGCGGTGGCGACGTGGGCGGTGCTGGAGCTCACGCGCCCGCCGGCGGGAACCCCGGTGGCGCCGGCGCCCACCGCCGGAGCGCCCGCGCCGGGGACCGCCGCCCCGTGAAGCTGGGGTGGGTGGCGGCGGCCGCCAGCGACGTGGGGCGCGTCCGCCAGGGGAACGAGGACGCGTTCCTGATCGACGCGCCCCGCGGCGTCTTCCTGGTGGCCGACGGGATGGGCGGCCACGCGGCGGGCGAGGTGGCCAGCGCCGTGGCCACCGAGGCGGTGGGGACGGCGCTGCGGGCCGGGGTGGACCTGGGGCTGCAGGCCGACGGGCTGGCCGAGGCGCTGCGCCGCTCCTTCCGGCTGGCCCACGGCGCCATCCTCGACTACACCGCCGCCAACCCGGCCGCCGCGGGGATGGGCACCACCATGACGGCGATCGTGGTGTGCGACGACGGCACCTTCCGCCTCGGCCACATCGGCGACAGCCGCGCCTACCTGCTGCGCGACGGCGTGCTGGGGCAGATCACCCACGACCACACCTGGGTGCAGCGCGAGGTGGACGAGGGGCGCCTCTCCCCCCGCGGGGCGCGGACGCACCGCTTCGCCCACATCCTCACCCGCGCCCTGGGGGCGGACTCGACCGACGAGCCGGACGTCTACTCCGGCGTGCTCCGCCCCGGCGACGTGCTCCTGCTGGCCACCGACGGGCTCACCGGGATGCTCACCGACCGGCGGCTGGCGCGCACCCTGGCCGCCGCCGAGCGGCCGGTGGAGGAGATGGTGGCGGAGCTGGTCTTCGCCGCCAACCGGCGGGGCGGGCGCGACAACATCACCGCCGTGGTGGTGCGGGTGCACGAGTCCACCGCCGGCGCCGACGACACCGTCCCGGAGGGATAGCCGCTCGCCGGAACGCACCGAGGCCCGCCCCGCGGCAGCGCGGGGCGGGCCTCGCCGTTCCGGGTCCGGCGCCGGTCAGACCGGGACGGGCAGGAGCATGCGGAAGGAGTTGCGGGCGCGGTTGAGCCGGCTCTTCACCGTCCCCACCGGGATGCCGATCTCCTCGGCGATCTCCTCGTAGGTGCGGTCCTCCACCTCGCGCATCACGAAGGGGATGCGGTGGTGCTCGTCCATCCGCTCGATCGCCGCGTCGATGGCCGTGCGCAGCTCGCTGCGGTACGCCTCGCGCTCCGGGTCCGCCCCGCCGGTGGCGAACTCCACCGGCCGCGACGGCCCGCCCGAGGGCGAGGTCTCCGGCCGCAGGTCCGAGAACGAGGTCTCCCGCCGCCGCGAGCGGTTGCGGAACTCGTTCTTCAGCAGGTTGTTCGCGATCGTGTGGATCCAGGTCGAGAACTTGCGGCCGGGATCGTAGCTCTCGCGGGCGCGGTGGATGCGCAGGAAGGTGTCCTGCGTCAGGTCCTCCACCCGCTCCTCGTCGTTCAGGCGCTTGCGCAGGAAGCCCTGGATGCGGGGCTCGTAGCGCTCCACCAGCACCCGGAAACCGTCCCCGTCGCCCTGCGTGTATCGCTGGAACAGCTCCTCGTCCGTGAGCCCCCCCAGCGCCTCGCGGTCGCCGGTGGGAACCACGGTCGGGCGCACGCCCCGGTCGGGGGCGCGCCGGGCGGCCCCAAACAGCGCCGCCGTGCTGCTGAGATCGATGGCTGTCTTCATGCCAGCGAATATAACCTGTTCCAACGGATTTGTCGAGGGTGGGGAACAGGTGAAGGGGAGAGATAAGTCGTTACCCGGTTATGGTTTAGATGTTTCCTGCGGCAGGGTTTCCGCCGGCTCCGCCCGCTCCCGGGCACGGGTGCGGGCGTCCGCCACGTTCATGGAGGTGAAGAGGATGGAGCCCACGGCCAGCTGCACGTAGAAGGTGAGCAGCCGCCACCCGGCGGTGGCGATGCCGATGACGCTCCGCGGCAGGAGCGCCGAGTAGATCAGGATGAAGGCGGCCTCCGCCCCGCCCGAGGCGCCCGGGGTGGGGACGAACATCATCACCGTGAAGATCACCCACTGGAGCAGGAAGAAGAGCACCGGGTCCACCCGCTGCCCCAGGAAGTAGGCCAGCGCCGTCATCACCGAGTAGCGGCAGCTCCACTGCACGGCGGTGATCAGGAAGGTGAGGAGGAAGCGCGACTTCCCCCGCTCCAGCACCAGCCGGTGCACCCCCCGGAAGTCGTGCCAGGTGTGCCGGATGCGGTGCCGCTGGCGGGCCAGCAGCCGCAGCGTCCGCCGCCGCGCACCCCGCCCCAGCCCACCGTGCAGGAGCATCCGCCAGAGGAGCCAGAGGAGGACGGCGCCCGCCACCACCGCCAGCACCACCACCAGGAACCGCCCCCGCACCTCCCGCCCCAGCGAGCGCAGCACCGGCAGCTCCCAGGCGCTGGACCAGACGAAGGCCACCGGGAGCGCCAGGGAGAAGAAGAGCAGGTCCTCCAGGTAGCCCAGGGTCACGATGGAGGCCGCCTGCCCCTTGGTGATCCCCTTCTGCACCATCATCCCCCAGCGGAACACCTCGCCGCCGGAGGAGGTGGGGAGCACCGACGAGGCCAGCTCCGCCCCCAGGGTGATGCGGAACATGTCGCGGAAGCTCACCCGGTAGCTGATGAAGCGGGCCCACACCAGCAGCCGCAGGGCGTTGGTGATCCAGGGGACGAAGGCCAGCACCAGGGCCACCAGCAGCCACTTGCGGGGGAGCTCGTCGAGGTTGGCCAGCACCGAGTGGTCGGTGGCGAACCAGGAGAGCGCCAGGTTCCCCAGCACCCCGAAGGGAACGAAGAAGAGGGCGGTGCGGAAGATCCGGTCGAGCCCGCGCGACAGGCGGCCGGGCTCTCCCGTCCGGGCCCGGCGGCTCACCGGCGCGCCTCCGCCACCCGCGCGCGGTAGCTCTCCACCAGCCGGCCGTTGATGGCGCCCCAGTCGCGGGCGCGCGCCGCCTCCCGCGCCGCGCGCCCCATCTCCGCGCGGGCGGCGGGGTCGCGCAGGAGCGACTCCACCCGGTCCGCCAGGTCCGCCGGGTCGTTGGCGCGGGCGATCCACCCGGTGCGCCCCGGCTCCACCAGGTCCGGCGGGCCGCCGCGGTCCACCACCACGGCGGGGAGCCCCGAGGCGTGCGCTTCCAGGATCACGTTGCCGAAGGTCTCGGTGGTGGAGGGGAAGACGAAGAGGTCGCCCGAGGCGTACCAGCGCGCCAGCGCCTCGCCCGCCTGGTGCCCGGCGAAGTACGCGTCCGGGAGCGCGCGCTCCAGCTCGGCCCGCATCGGTCCGTCCCCTACGAGCGCCAGGCGGTGGCGGTTTCCGCGCGCGCGCAGGATGCGCTCCATCTCCACCAGGTCCGCCATGTCCTTCTCCTTCACCAGGCGGCTGACCATGAGGAGGAGGGGCGTCTCCGCGTCCGCGCCGGCGAGGGCGCGCAGCGCCGGGTCGCGGCACTCCGGCGAGAAGCGCGCGGCGTCGATGCCGCGCGACCAGAGCTCGGTGTGGGTGATGCCGTGCTCCGCCAGCTCGCGGATGATGCTGCGCGAGGGGGCGTACACCCGCGCGCAGCGGGCGTAGAAGCGCCGCAGGATGCGCCACCCCAGCCCCTCCAGCCCCCCGAAGCCGTAGAAGCGGAAGTAGGAGACGAAGTGGGTGTGGAAGGAGGAGACCACGGGGATCCCGTGGCGCGCGGCGTACTTCTGCGCCCGCACCGCCAGCGGGGTGGGGCTCACCACGTGCACCAGGTCCGGCCCGTACGCGTCGAGGCGGGCGGACACCCGGTGCCCGAGCGGGAGGCTGACGCGGTACTCGCGGTGGAGGGGGAAGCGGACGTACGGCACCCGGTGCACCCGCCCGCTCCACGCCACCTCGGGGCCGGGGACGAAGGGCGAGTAGACGCGGAAGTCCACCCCGGCGCGCTCGAGGTGGTCGAAGAGGTGCGCCAGCGTCAGCGAGACGCCGTCGACCAGCGGCAGGAGGCTCTCGGTGAAGTAGGCGACCTTCATCTCGGCCGGCTGCTGCTGGAGGACGCGCCACGGAAAGGGCGGCAATCTACGCGGCGGCTCGCGCCCCCGACAGCCGGACCAGGGCGGTAGCAGCGGGGGCCGGGGAGCGGGAACTGGTCCGATCGGGGGGAGGGGCGTTATGTTTACGCTGGCCGGCTCCCGGCCCGAGGCTGGCACGATCCTGGCTGGCCCGTCTCCCTCCCGCGATCCCGTAATCCATTGCAGCACAAGGGGAACGAGCGCATGCAGCAGAAGTTGTGGACGCTGGTCCTGGGACTGGGGGTGCTGGCGGTGCCCGCCGCGGCCCAGCCGCCGAACGCCACCGCCCCGCGCGACACCGGGCTGATCCTGGGCTCGCTGGAGGCGGCGATCGCCCGGCCGGTGGAGGCAGTGGAGGACTTCTCCCTCCTGGTGGACCTCTCCGACCGCAGGCTCTACGTGCTGAGCGGCGACGAGGTGGTGCGGACCTACCCGGTGGCGGTGGGGCTGGAGTCGTATCCCACCCCCCCGGGCGACTACCGCATCCGCCGGATGGAGTGGAACCCGAGCTGGCGGCCGCCCCCGTCGGAGTGGGCGCGCGACGAGACCCCCAAGGGCCCGGGCGAGCCGGGGAACCCGATGGGGCGGGTGAAGATCTTCTTCCGCGAGCCGGACTACTACATCCACGGCACCGGGCTCACCAGCTCGCTGGGGAACGCCCGCTCGCACGGGTGCATCCGCATGCGCAACATCGACGCGGTGGACCTGGCGCGCGTGGTGATGATCCACGGCGGCTCCGACCGTCCCGCGGCGTGGTACGAACAGACCCTCGAGCAGAAGGGGACCACGCGGACGGTGGCGCTGGAGCGGCCGATCCCGGTGAAGGTCAGGCGGTAGGGAAGTCCTGAGTCCTGAGTCCTGAGTCCTGAGTCCTGAGTACGCGAAGCCGGCCGCGGGAGCGCTCCCGCGGCCGGCTTCGCGTAC
>DASUNK010000678.1:0-5451 GCA_036277195.1 Longimicrobiaceae bacterium
CGGCCGCCGCCGAGACCGCGGCGAAGGGGTTCGCGGCCGACAAGAAGACGGCGAGCGACGCCTACCGCACCGCCGTGGCGGAAGCCGGTGCCGCGATCAAGGCCTTCGCGGACAAGACCGCGGACCAGCTGCTCTCGGAGGACGACGTGGACACCGAGGTCGCGGCGGCGAAGGCGAAGGTGGACGCCCGCGACGCGGCGAGGACCGCCCTCGCCGCGGCCGACAAGGACAACCCCGCCATCGCCGCGTTCGCCGGGGTGGAGCTCGCGCAGGACGCCTGGTTCAAGGCGGCCAGGGCGCACGCGCTGGCGCACGAGCGCTCGGCGAAGGTGCAGAAGTTCGTGGACTTCGTGGAGAGCCAGCGGATCGCGCCGGTCACCCCCTACGCCGAGAAGAACTGGCCGCACAAGCCGGAGGAATTCTATGCGGAGGCGTACGCCATGTGGCGGGTGAAGCCCGCCGAGCTCAAGGCGAAGTCGCAGGCGCTGCACGACTGGTTCGCCGCGAAGAAGTACTGACACCACGCGGTGGTCGGAAGGCCGAGCCTCACCTTTGCAACGGAGCTGAGCCCATGTCCGAAGCGAACAAGGCGTTGATCCGCAGGTGGTTCGATGAGGTGTGGAACCAGGGGAGCGAGGAGGCGATCGACGAGATGATGGCGGACGACGTCTCCATATACGCCCTGCCGCCGGAGACGATGAGCAGCCGGGAGGCGTTCAAGGAGTTCTACCGCCCCTTCATCGCGGCGTTTCCCGAGCTGCACGTGTCGGTGGAAGAGGTCTTCGCGGAGGGGGACCGGGTCGGCTTCCGCTGTCGGGTGCAGGCCACGCACCGGAACGGCCGGAGGTGCCAGTTCGACGGTGGCGGCTTCGCCCGCGTCCGGGACGGCAAGCTCGCGGAAGGGCACAACGTCTGGAACTTCCATGAACTGCTGGAACAGCTCGGAGCGATTCCCCCGAACGCACTGATGGACGCGGTCAGCGGGGCGGGCGGGTCGTCTAGCACGAGGATCGAACCTCGCCCACGTGGGTAGCGCCTGTCTGTTCACGTGGGCGAGGTGAGCGTCACTGCGGACAGCAGCGCCGCCCGTCGGTGACGGTGGGGCAGACGGAGTCGTCGCTCCAGCCCCAGAAGTCGCGGCGCCTCACCGCCCGGTCGTCCGCCGCGGGCTGGTTGGTGTCGAACGACTCGACCGTCAGCTCTTCCACGTTGAGCGTCAGCTTCTTCCTCATCTTGCACCCTCCAGGGGTTCGGGTGGCGGCCCCGATGCATGCGGCTGGGCCGCATCCAAGGTGGCGTCGTCCCGCGTGCGCGACGACGGGCCTGGGACGAAGCGCGGTGGACGCGATGTGAGATGCAGTTGCCCGGCGTGGATGGAATGGATATAGATCCGATGGGCATGTCCCGGCTCCTGTTCACTCCTGGAAGCTATGCCTACCGTTCTGACCGTTGGACCGTACCGGTTCGTGTTCTTCAGCACGGATAGAGGCGAGCCAGTTCACATTCATGTGAAGCGAGACAACGCAATCGCCAAGTTCTGGCTGGACCCGGTCGAGCCGGCCAAGAGCCGAGATTTTGCGGAACACGAGGTGAACGCAATCGCACGCTTGGTGGTAGAACATCGAGAGAAGCTCATCGAGGCGTGGCATGACTACTTTGGTGCTTGAGACCGATCCCGTTGCCGCCGGGGTCCAGTTCGTTGGAGACCGGCTGATCGTAGAGCTCACCGACGGGCGGACGATCAGCGCGCCCCTGGACTGGTTCCCGCGGCTGCTGCATGCCAGTGGGGCGGAGCGCAGCAACTGGCGACTCTTAGGTGGGGGATACGCCATCGAGTGGACCGACCTCGACGAGCACATCGGCGTCGAGGGCTTGTTGGCGGGCAGGCGTAGCGGGGAAAGCAAAGGGAGCTTTACCCGCTGGCTCGCTGAGCGCGAGGCACGGGCCTCCAGCAGCTAGGCCTGGCGTCGCGTGCCTCAGTCCGCCGAGATGTTCGCGAACCGGGAGATCCGCCTGCCGATCGGCACGCTGCGCTACCGCGACGAGGGCGCGGGGCCGCCGATCGTGTTCCTGCACGGCCTGCTGGTGAACGGGCTGCTCTGGCGCAAGGTGGTGCCGGAGCTCGCCGGACGCTTCCGCTGCCTGGTGCCGGACCTGCCGCTGGGCGCCCACTCCGTCCCGCTGCCCGCTGACGCCGAGGTCACGCCCGCCACGGTGGCCCGCGCCGTGGCGGACTTCATCGGGGCGCTCGGGGTGGACAGGGTGACGCTGGTGGGGAACGACACGGGCGGCGCCATCGCGCAGATCGTGGCCACGGAGCATCCGGAGCGCATCGGGCGGCTGGTGCTCACGGACTGCGACGCGTTCGACAACTTCCTGCCGCCCCTCTTCCGCTATCTCCAGTGGGGTGCGCGCATCCCCGGCTTCGTCCGGCTGGCCGGGCAGGTCCTGAAGGTGCGGCCGCTGCGGCGCCTGCCGTTCACCTATGGCTGGGTGGCGAAGCGCCCCATCCCGGGCGACGTCGTCGACCGCTACGTGGCCGCGCTGGGTGACCCCGGCGTCCGGCGCGACGTGGTGAAGTTCCTCCGTGCCATCTCGCCCCGCTACACGGAGGAGGCCGCGCGCAAGCTGGCGGACTTCCGGAAGCCGGCGCTCATCCTCTGGTCGCCCGAGGACCGCTTCTTCCCCCTGGAGCACGCGCGCCGCCTCGCCCGCATCATTCCTGACGCACGGCTGGAGACGGTGGACGACGCCTACGCCTTCCTCGCCGAGGATCAGCCGCGACGCGTGGCGGAGCTGATCGCGGACTTTGTCACGAATCGCGTGTAGAGCGTCATCCTGCGGGCGGTGGGTGAGGGATGCGAGCTGCGCAGTGATCAGGCCGGCGGGCGGGGGAGGGAAGGGATCTCGCCGACCAGGGCGTAGTGATCGCCCCAGAGGCGCCCCACGGGGCGGAGGGCGCGGGTGTCCGCGAAGAGTGTCCCGGGGTGCAGCGGGATGGCGTCCGAGAGCTGCACCCGCAGCACCTCGCCGATCACCAGCGTGTTCGGCGAACCCTCCAGCGGCACCTCCTTGAACAGCCGGCACTCCAGCACCGCCGGAGCGCTCGCCACGTACGGCGCGTCCACTGCTTCGGCCCACGCCATCTCCAGCCCCGCGCGCGCGAACTCGTCGACCTCCGGCCCGTACTCGCCGGAGGTCTCGTTCATCTCCGCCAGCTGCCCCTCGGTCGCCATGTTCACGCAGAACACCCCCGTCTCGAGGATGTTGCGCAGCGAGTCCTTCGCCACGCCGCCGCGGCTGCCGATGGAGACGGAGACCAGGAAGGGAGTGGCCGAGACGGCGGCGAAGTAGCTGAACGGGGCCAGGTTCGCCTGCCCGGCGGGCGAGCGGGTGGAGACCCAGGCGATCGGCCGCGGCACCACCAGCGAGGTGAGGAGCTGGTAGCGCTGCCGCGGGCCGATCTCGGCGGTGTCGAAGATCATCTGCCGAACAGACGCTGCCACAGGCCGCGGCGCGGGGGACACGGGCGCGGCGCCTCCACCCCGAACAGCCGCTCGCCGGCCGGGTCGCGGCGCACGCCCGTGTCGGGGCCGTTGTGTCCCCAGGAGAAGCCCGCGCCCTCGCGGAAGTCGCGCAGGTCCGCCACCTGCCACCCCGCCGGGAGCGAGTGCGCGAAGCGGGTGAGGGAGTCATCGCCCGAGGAGGCCGCCTCGTCGGGCGAGATCAGCGCTCCGCCCGATCCCCAGATCTCCCAGAGCGGTCCGGACGCGCGGTCCAGCGCGCTCTCCTTGTCGGGACGGGCCGTGTCGAGCACCGCCTCGACGAAGGCGGCCAGGTCGGGCGACTGGAGGAAGACGACGGGCGGGTCGTGCGACGCGAAGAAGACGGGCCCCCAGGCGCCCGAGACAGGGTGCACGTCCACCACCCAGAAGTCGCCGGAGCCGTTCCCGGCGAGCGGCACGGCGCGGGGGAACGCGTCGTCCCACCCCCAGGCGTCGCTTCCAACGAAACTCACCTCGTAGGGCGGGAGCGAGAAGCCGCGGGAGAAGCGCAGCAGGTCGGCCACCTCCGCCGGGAGCGGCGCGCCGAGCTCCTGCTCGAAGGCGTGTGCTTCGTCGTCCGATAAGCCCGGGAGGATCTCCAGCGCCAGCGGCCGGCCGCGCCCGTCCGCGAAGCGCTCGCCACGGGCGTGCTCCAGGACCTCGCGCGGCGTCATCCGGAGGTGGGGAAGGCGCCCGAGCCGCTGCCGGTCCTGCCGGTGGCGCGGTCGTAGGGGACGATGTTCTCCCACTCGCTGGCGTCGGAGCGGGCCACCACCGCCACCACCGGCTCGGTGTCGCTGGCGTTGAACACCTCGTGCGGCACGCCCGGCTCGATGAAGATGAAGTCGCCCGCCGTGTTCTCCACCGCGTGCCGCAGCCCCTCGCCGTACTCGTGCCGCACGCGGCCCTGGAGGATGTACAGCATGACCTCGAATCCCACGTGCACGTGCGCGTACGCCACCCCGCCGGGCGGAATGGTGGCCACGTTCATGGAGAGCCGCGTGGCACCGACGTTCTTCGCGGAGAGCCCGGTCTGGTAGTGGATGCCATTCCAGTCGCGGCAGGCGGTGCCGGCGCGCACCACGAAGATGCCGTCGTGCCCCTCCGCCGGGGTGGTGGGCTCCTGCGCCATGGCAATTCCTCGCTCGCCTGCGGGTCTACTCCGCCGCCCCGGCCGACGGCCGCTCGGTGCTCTGCAGCACGCCGCGCCCGATGGCGCCGATGCCGGCCACCATCAGTCCCAGCGCCAGCGCCACGCCCACCAGCGCCAGCAGGTAGCCGCGCCGCGCGTCGGCCGACTTCCGCCCCGCCATGCTGAAGCCGTGCGCCGCGCCGGCGGCCAGAAGCATCAGCATCATGTGCCCGATGAGCGAGGGATAGAAGACGCCGGTGAGCACCAGGCCGATCCCCAGCACCACCTGCAGGTCGAGCAGCCCGGTGAAGGCGGCCGTGGCGATGCGTGCCGCGCGGTCGAGCGGGCGCCGGCGGGCGTAGCCGTACGCCAGGACGACCAGGGCGACGGCCGCCGCCAGGAGCACCAGGTAGCGCAGCCCGGAATGGGCCTGGAAGAGCAGGGTCTGCATGCGCGCGGCTTCCTCTCGTGGAGATGGGGATCGCGCGACAATGTAGCGCCCGGGGGAGGGTGCGAAAGTGCGTATCCGGAGGCGTTGAAGCCGCTCGGGCCTCCGCGCCCCACAGGACCGGAGCCCACGGTCCCGTAGAAGGCGTTCCGCAGACGTGCACGTGCCCGGAGTAGGTGTAGTTCCAGTAGGACTGGACGCGCGAGGCCCCTCTCCCGGACCCCGGGAGAGGGGCCTCGTTCGTTCACACCGCCACGGCCGCCTGCGGCCGGATGGTGAGCACGATGAACGCGGCCGGACGCCCCGGCGCGAATCCCACCAGCACG
>DASUNK010000679.1:0-2023 GCA_036277195.1 Longimicrobiaceae bacterium
GCCACGCGCGCCTCCGCCTCCGGCGCCACCGCGGCCAGGGCGAAGGTCAGCTCGGTGCCCTCGGCGGTGGCGGCCACCACCGGGGGCGGCACGCTGTCGCGCCGGGTGGTGTCGGCCGGAGCGGAGTCGGGGGGGAGCACGACGACGGGGTGTGGCACGAAGAGGTGGAGCCGCAGGTCGCGCAGCGGCGCGGCGGTGCCGTTGGCGAGCACGGCGGCGACGTCGCCGCGCGCGTTCCACCCCAGCTCGCGCGGGAGCTCCAGCCGCAGCTGCGCCTCGCCGGGGCGGGCGGTGTCCGCGGGCGGCGCCTCGTCCCCCGCGCGGGCGCGGTCGCCCCGGCACCCGGCGGAGGCGGCCGCCGCGGCCAGGCAGCACGTCCCCAGCACCCGCCCGAGCCTCGTCCCCATTCTCCCTCTCCCGAAAGTCGGTGCCGGTGACGGCCGCGGCCGCGGTTTTGCGCGCGCGGCGCCGTGCTCTATCTTGTCGCGCTCCGCCGCCGCGGGCCAGGCGCCCGGCGGCGCCGCGCGGCGGGGGCGACCACGAGGCGGACCATGGCCGAGGAACAGCGAGGACAGACCAACCCCAGCCTCAACCGTGCCGCGCGCACGGGGAGCGCCACCGAGGACGAGCGCCTGCTGGAGTCGCCGACCAAGGCGGCGCCGTCGGTCGACTTCATCCACTCGGACCCGTGGCGCGTGTTCCGCATCATGGGCGAGTTCGTGGAGGGGTTCGACGCGCTGGCGCACGTGGGCTCGGCGGTGACCATCTTCGGCTCGGCGCGGGTGAAGCAGGACCACCCGCAGTACCACGCGGCGCGCGAGACGGCGCGGCTGCTGGGCGAGGCGGGCTTCAGCATCATCACCGGCGGCGGGCCGGGGATCATGGAGGCGGCCAACCGCGGGGCGCGCGACGCGGGGGCGCACTCCATCGGCTGCAACATCGAGCTCCCCTTCGAGCAGTTCATCAACGAGTACGTCGACGTCGCCATCAACTTCCGCTACTTCTTCGTGCGGAAGACGATGTTCGTCAAGTACGCCGAGGCGTTCGTGATCTTCCCGGGCGGGTTCGGCACGCTGGACGAGCTGTTCGAGGCGCTGACGCTGATCCAGACGGGGAAGGTGCGCGACTTCCCGGTGATCCTCTTCGGCTCGGCGTACTGGCAGGGGCTGCTGGACTGGATCCGCGACCCGCTGCTGGCGGAGGGAAAGATCTCGCGGGACGACGTGGACCTGGTGGTGGTGACGGATTCGCCAGAGGAGGCGGTGCGGGTGATCGTGGCGTGCCGCGGGCGGCAGCGCGACGATGCGGCGGCGGTTGCGGCGGCGGCGGCTGTGGTCGCGGCCGCGTCCGATGGGCCCGAGGTCCCCGCGGCGGTAGACCCGGAATCCCCCGCCGAGCCGAAAAAGTCGGACGCGCAGTAAAAGAAAGTCCTAAGTCCTGAGTCCTAAGTCCTGAGTGGCTTGAGTGTGATGTGGAGGTCGGTGGACTCAGGACGGATCGAGGGAGGTTCGGAGAGCGGCGAGCATGCGGCTGATCTCGAGACAGCGAGTGTTCAGCGCTCGGTGATCTTGCTCGGAGAGGTAGCCCAGGTCGTGGGCCAGGTAGAGCTGGCTCTGGACTTCGGCCACGGAGCCGCGGGCGATCGTGACGAAGCGCCGTATCTCGGTACTGCCGTAGCGGCCGAATCCTTCGGCCAGGTTCGACATCACCGAGACTGCCGCGCGCCGGACCTGGTCCCGCAGCCCGAAGTCCCTGGCGAATGGACCCGCGGATGTCCCTTGGTAGACCGCCAATGCGAGGTCCTTGGATTTCTGCCAGACGACCAGGTCTTCGAATCGGCTGATGTTCATCGGGCCTTCAGGACATAGGGTCAAGAGGCGGACGCTGTAAAATAGACACTCTGGATGGCCCACGCCAGTGGCTTCCAATCTTCAGCGTGTCAACTTAGGACTTAGGACTTAGGACTTAGGACTCAGGATTTAGGACTATAAAACCATGGCGCAGAGCAAGTACCTGAGCGGCA
>DASUNK010000680.1:0-2876 GCA_036277195.1 Longimicrobiaceae bacterium
CCACCCCCACCCGGGCACCGGCGCCGTGGCCTCGGCCCCCACCAGCCCATCGCCCGGCTCCGCCGCCGTCCGCTCGCTCATGCGCATGCAAAGGGGGAAGCGGACGCGCGTCCCTTCCCCATCTCCCCGATCCGTGTGTGCCCGTGGTCCGCGGCGCTACACCGCCAGCGGCGATTCCTGATACCGTGCCAGAAGATCGGCGGGGTCGTCGTAAATGGCAACCGCCCCGCGCAGCTCCGCGTCGTCCCAGCCGCCGCAGCGCAGGGCGATGCAGGGCACGCCGGCGCGGGAGGAGGCCTCCACGTCGTACGGCGTATCGCCCAGCATCACCGCCTCGTCCGGCGCGCAGCCGGAGGCGTCGAGCGCGGCCTGCACGATGTCCGGGTCGGGCTTGGAATTCTCCGCGTCGGACGAGGAGGTCTTCGCCTCGATGAGGTCCGCCACGCCGGCGGCCTTCAGCAGCGCCTTCAGGTCGTCCGCGCTGGCCGAGGAGGCCACGGAGAGCGAGAGCCCGTCCGCCCGCATCCGCTCCAGCAGCTCGCGCGCGCAGGGGAAGGGACGGCAGGAGGGGAGGTAGCGCTCGCGGAAGAGCTCGCCGCGGCGGGCCTTGAGCTCCTTCCCCCGCTCGGTGTCCTCGTCGATTCCGGTGAGGCGCGGGAGCACCTTGTCGCCCCCCATCCCGATCAGCCGCCGCACCTCGCCGAAAGAGAGGTCGAAGCCGAACTCGCGCCCCACGTCCACCCAGGCGTGGGCGTGGGCGTCGTTGGTGTCGATCAGGGTGCCGTCCACGTCCAGGATCGCCGCGCGCGGGCGGCTCATCCTTCCTCCCCGTACGGCTTGAGCGGGCCGAGCGCCGGGCCGTTGAGCACCTGGTCGCCCTCGGCCGAGAAGCGCGAGCCGTGGCAGGGGCAGTCCCAGCTCTTCTCCTCGCTGTTCCACTGCACGATGCACCCCAGGTGCGTGCAGTTGGCCACCCGCTGGTGCAGCGTGCCGCCCTGGTCGCGGTAGGCCGCCACCTTGGTGAGCCCCTTCTGCAGGATGGCGCCGGTGCCGGGGGCGATCTCGCCGGCGTCCTTCACCTCGCCGCCGGTGGGGAGGAGGTCCTTGTACTGGAGGGCCACGTCGAGGTTCTCCTCCAGGAACATCTTGACCGAGTCGACCGAGAGCGTCTTCCGCTTCGGATCGTAGAGCGTCTCCCAGGGGTTGGCACGGCCGAGGACGAGGTCGGAGATCAGCAGCCCGGCGATGGTGCCGTGCGTCATCCCCTGCCCCGAGTCGCCGGTGGCGATGTAGACGTTCTCGTGCCCGGCAGGGTCGCGCCCGAGGTAGCCGAGGAAGTCCACCGGCTCCAGCACCTGGCCGGACCAGCGCAGCTCGAAGTCCTGCACGGGGAAGCGGGCGCGCGTCCACGCCTCCAGCCGGGCGAAGCGCTCGTCGGCATCGTCGTGGTGGCCGGTCTTGTGGTCCTCGCCGCCGACGATCAGCCACTCGCGCGCGGGATCGCCCTCGGCGGGCTGGGTGCGGACGTAGTGGTAGGGATCGAGCGAGTCCCACAGCAGCACGCGCGGCACCGAGCCGGCGGGGACGCGGCCGGCCACTACGAAGGTGCGGTAGGGCGCCTGCTTGGTGTGGACGGCCACGAAGTCGCTGATCGGGGAGTTGGTGGCCACCACCACCGCGTCGGCCGTCACGGTGAAGCCCTTCCCCGACGCCTTCGCGGGCGAGCCGCCCTCCACCCCGTCGACGTGGTTGCCGGTGTGGATGGCGCCGCCGTCGCGCTCGATGCAGCGGACCAGCCCCTCCAGGTACTTGAGCACGTGGAACTGCCCCTGGCGGGGAAAGCGCAGCGCGGGCCCGGTGTCGAAGGGCATGCCGGGGACGCGCTCCACCACCTCCGCGTCGGTGGCGCCGGCCCGGTGGGCGGCGTCGCGCTCCTTCTCCAGGAAGTCCCGCCCGTGCTCGGGCCCGCAAAACCAGTAGCCGTCCACGCGGGCGAAGTCGCAGTCGATCCCCTCCTCCGTGACGATGCGCTCGATGGCGTCGATCGCGCCTTGGTGGCTGTCGCGGGTGAGGCGCGCGCCGTCCTTGCCGTGCACCTTCTCCAGCACGTGGTAGTAGTCGTCCATGGCGCTGGTGAGGTGGGCGGTGGTCTGCCCGGTCTCGCCGCCGCCCACGGCGTTGTCGTCGAGCACCACCACGCGCCGGCCCGCCTTCGCCAGCAGGTACGCCGTGGTCATCCCGGCGATGCCGGCGCCCACGACGCACACCTCCGCGCGCACCTCGCCCTGCAGCGGCGGGAACTCGCGCTGCTCGCGGGTGGCCTCCCACACCGACACCGACCTCTCCGACGATTTCATCCCATCCCTCCTGGCCAGGGCACTCACGCAAGCGAAAAGCGGGGTGTGGGAGCGTCTGCAAAGGGCGTGACAGCGGAGCCGGCAAGTACGGTAAGGCGGTCCAGCCGGTGGGTTGCGGGCCGGGCGGAGACGTGCTCCTGGCGACGGACCTTCCGGGCCGCTTCACCCCGGCTGAGGTCGCGCAGGCCCGGGAGCTGGTCGCCCGCCCCTACACCCCGTCCGACTGGGAGAGCGTGGCGCCCGGCCACGCGGTGGCGCGCGCGTGCAACGGGCTAATTCTCGCCCACTGGTACGAGCCCGCGCGGGCGCGGGAGATCAGGGAGGCGAGCCGTATGCTCACCAGCGTCAGCATTCTCTTCTCCGTCTCCGGAAAAGTTACCAGAACCTAAGGTGAAGATACCGTACGCGGGGCTAGTGCCGGGGATGCTCAGTCGATGAGAGCGCGCTGAGTTGGGAGCAACTGGGGCTGTCGGATTGGTATTGCAGGCGGCCAGTGCGCCAGCCAACAGAACCGAGGCG
>DASUNK010000681.1:0-5375 GCA_036277195.1 Longimicrobiaceae bacterium
CTCGAGGTAGCCGTGCTCGCGGGTGTGCAGGTCGAGCATCCAGGCCACCAGCGCGCGCTGCAGCCGGGCCCCGGCCCCGCGGTAGGCGGGGAAGCCGCTCCCGGCCACCTTGGCGCCGGCGGGGAGGTCCAGGATCCCCAGCGCGGCGCCCAGCTCCCAGTGCGGCCTGGGGGTGAAGGGGAAGGTCTTCGGCTCGCCCCAGCCGCGCAGCACCTGGTTGGCGTCCTCGCCCCCCTCGGGGACGTCGTCGTGCGGGAGGTTGGGGGTGCGCAGCAGGAGGTCGTCGGTCTCCGCCTCCACCGCGCGCAGCCGGGCGTCGAGCTCGCGGATGCGGTCGTTGACGGCGCGCGTCTCGCCGATCAGCTCCTCCGCGTCCTCGCCGCGCCGCTTCCGCTCCGCCACCTCCTGCGAGACGGCGTTGCGGCGGGCCTTCAGCGCGTCGCCCTCCGCCACCCGCGTGCGCCGCTCGGCGTCGAGCGCCAGCACGCGCGCCACGGCCGCGTCCGTAACCTCGGGCGCGCCACGCCGGGCCAGCCGCGCGCGGACGCCCTCGGGGTCCTGCCGGATCAGCCGGATGTCGAGCATCAGTCCTCGGTCACCAGCCGGTCGTCGTTGCACTCCGTGTTGGTGGCGAGGGCGATCCGCGCCGTCCCGGCCGCCTCGTCCAGCTCCAGGATGCGGAAGCGCGCGTAGCGGTTGCACGCCGAGTTGAACGGCCCCGCGCCCAGCCGCGAGCGCGCCACGTACACCTGCCCCTCGGCGATCGGGAAGGGGTCCACGGTGAGCGTGTACGCCGAGCGGCGGGTGGGCGCCGTCCGGATGTCGTCGAAGGGGTCGGTGGAGCGGAACGCCCCCGCCCGCACGCTGCTCCCGCCGGTGGGGGTGGAGAAGGGGAGGAGCGAGAAGGTGCCCCCGCTCTGGCGGAGCGCGAAGTCCCACTGCCCCGCGTCGGTCAGCCGCTCGGGGAAGCGGATGGCGTTGATCCCCAGCAGGTCCACCGCCGAGCCCAGGGTGGCGCTGCTCGCCGAGCCGGGCGCGGCCAGGGTGATGGTGTCGATGGCGACGCTGGCCTCCCCGGGGCCGAGGGAGTCGTCGCAAGCCGGGAGCGCCGCGAGCAGGGCGGCGAGGCCGAGGGTGGGGATGGCTGCAAGACCGGAACGCACGGCCGGACCTCCGATGGTGAACGGCGCAGAAAAGAGAAGGCGCCCGGCCGGCCGGACGCGGCCTAACCATACCGGCGCTCTTGGGTTACGTCAAGTATACACGGGGCCTGGCGGGGCGGGTTCCACGCTTGACGCGCGCGGGGCCGGCGGACTACGTTGCTCCCGCCCGGCCCCGCCCCCCGCACCCCGGAGAGACCCGCCATGTCCGACCTCGACGCCGCCCTCGACGCCCTCCGCGCCCACCCCGGGGTGGAGCACGTGCTGGTGGCGGGGCGCGACGGGCTGCTCATCCAGCACGCCGGCGGCGGCGGGCTCGACGCCGACACCGCGGCGGCGATGGTGCCGGGGGTGGCCTCGGCGGCGGCGGCGCTGGGCGGCGCGGCGGAGCTGGGCGAGGCCGCCACCGTGGTGGTGCAGCTGGAGCGCGGGGTGGCGGTGGTCTCCGTCCTCTCCGCGGAGCTGCTGCTGGTCGTGCTCCTGCGCGGCGGGGTGGGCTTCGCGCCGCTGCTGGCCGAGCTGGCGGCGCGCCGCGAGGCGCTGGCCGCCCTGGTCTGAGCCATGCCGGACGCCGCCCCTCCCCCGCTCCGCCGCGTGCTGGTGGCGGACGACGAGCCGCACATCGGCCGCATCATCCAGCTCAAGCTGGAGCAGGGCCCGTACGAGGTGGTGCTGGTGTCCGACGGCCGCGAGGCGCTGCAGGAGCTGCAGGGCGACGGGACGATCGACGTGGTCCTGCTGGACATCATGATGCCGCACGCCAGCGGGCTGGAGGTGCTGGCGGCGGCGCGCAAGCTCCCCCACCGGCGCGACACGCCCGTCATCATCCTCACCGCCAAGGGACAGGACGCGGACCGCCGCCAGGCCATGGAGCTGGGGGCCACCGACTTCTTCACCAAGCCCTTCTCCCCCAAGAAGCTCCAGGCGCGGGTGGACGAGCTCTTCGGCGTCTCCTCCGCCGCCGGCGAGCCGGCGTGAGCGATCCCCACCTCTGGACCGTGATCCTGGCGGGGGGCGTGGGGTCGCGCTTCTGGCCGGTGAGCACCCCCGCGCGCCCCAAGCAGCTCCTCCCGCTGGCCTCGGACCGACCGCTCATCCGCGACACCGTGGACCGCATCGTCCCGCTCGTCCCGCAGGAGCGGCTGCGGGTGCTCACCGGCGAGCGGCTGGCGGGGCCGATCCTCTCCGTCCTCCCCGAGCTGGGGCCGGGGAACCTGCTGCTGGAGCCGCGCGCGGCGGGGACGGGGCCGGCGCTGGCCTGGGCGGCGGCCGAGATCGAGCGGCGCGACCCCGAGGCGGTGATGGTGTCGCTGCACTCGGACCACGTCATCCATCCCCCCGAGGCGTTCCGCGCGCTGCTGGCGCGGGCGGCGGAGCTGGCCGCGGTGCACCGGCGCCTCTTCACCGTGGGCGCCGTCCCCACCCGCCCCGAGACGGGGTACGGCTACGTGCGCGTGGGCCCGGAGCTTCCCCGCTCCGAGGCGGAGGGCGCGGGCGATCCCGGGTACGAGGTCGCGGAGTTCAAAGAGAAGCCGGACCGGGCGACCGCCGAGCGCTACCTGGCGGCGGGCGAGTACCTGTGGAACACGGGGCTCTTCGTCTGGCGCGCCGCGGACCTGCTGGACGAGCTGGAGCGCGTCTCGCCCGAGCTGGGGCCGCTGGTGCCGATCGTGCGCGAGGGCGGGGTGGAGGAGTTCTTCCGCCGCGCGCCCACCATCGCGGTGGACCACGCCGTGCTGGAGCGGTCGGACCGGGTGGGCGTGGTGCGGGCCACCTTCGCCTGGGACGACGTGGGCGCCTGGGACGCGGTGCGCCGCACCCGCGGGGTGGAGGGCGACGCCCCGGCCTCCGTGGGCGCCGAGGCCTACCTGGTGGAGTGCCGGCGGACCACGGTGTACGCGGAGGGCGGGCCGGTGGTGGCGTTCGGGGTGGACGACCTGGTGGTGGTGCGCACGGGGGAGGTGACCTTCGTGATGCACCGCGACCGGGCGCCGGAGCTGAAGCGGCTGCTGGAGCAGCTACCGGAATCGTTGCGGAACCTGGAGTAGGGAAGTGCGAAGTGGTACGGGCCAGGGCTCTCCGAATGCCCGTAGGGTGCGACGCATGCGTCGCCCGTGCCCTCGCTGCACCGGGTCAGCCGGCTCGCGCGTCGTCCGAGCCGCCAGGCGATTAAAATCGCGGCAACAACAACGCGAAGTCCGCCTGCGCGGACTGCAGGGCAGCCATCGTGCGTCTCGGAAACACTCGCGCACGGCCGCGGGCGACGCATGCGTCGCACCCTACGGGCAGCCGTCGAAGTCCTGCTCACGTTGAAGTGATTTTTCGCACTTTCGCACGGCATGCCCTCCCTCTCGCTCGTCCTCTTCGACGACGCCGTCTCCCGGACCTGGGAGCCGTTCGCCCTCACCCGCCCCGGCGGCGAGCTGCGCTTCGGCGCGCTCACCGTCCGCGAGCGCGCCGAGCGCCTCTTCGGCGGACGCTGCGCGGCCCACCTGGCGCCCGACCACCTGGCCGGCTTCGCCGAGCTAGGCGCCCCGCCCGTCCTCCCCTTCGCCGCGGCACCCGCGGAGGGCGACCGGCTCTTCCTCGCCGCCCGCGCCGTTGCCGGCTGGGAGGCGCGCAAGGCGTGGCGGGCGCGGACCGCCGGCCCCGGCCCGGTGCGGGTCGGCGGCGAGGTGGCGGGGTGGTTCGCCCCCTCGGGCTCGCCCGCGCCCGACGCCGCCTTCTTCGCCGAGCCCGGCGGTGGTGGGGACAGCGCCGTCGAGCTGCCGGGGACGATGCTCCGCCACGTCTGGGAGCTGATGTCGGGGAGCGGCGAGCAGGTGGCGGCGGACGTGGCCGCCCTCTTCCCCGGTGCGGGCGAGGCGGCGCTCCCGGCGGGCGCCTTCCGCTTCGGCGCGCACCCGCTGGTGCTGGGCGAGGGGGTGGAGATCGAGCCGGGGGTGGTCTTCGACACCAGCGCGGGCCCCGTCTGGCTGGACGACGGGTCGCGGGTGAAGGCGTTCACCCGCCTGGCCGGCCCCGCCTACGTGGGGAAGCGCTCGATCGTGCTGGGCGGGACGCTGGAGACGGTGAGCATCGGCGACGTCTGCCGCATCCGCGGCGAGTTCGCGCAGAGCGTCTGCCTCTCCTGGGTCAACAAGGCGCACGACGGGCACATCGGCCACGCCTATTTGGGCGCCTGGGTGAACCTGGGGGCGGAGACCACCAACAGCGACCTCAAGAACAACTACGGCTCGGTGCGGCTGTGGACGCCCGAGGGCGAGCGCGACACGGGGGAGATGAAGGTGGGCTCCTTCCTGGGCGACCACGTCAAGACCGGCATCGGGCTGCTGCTGAACACGGGGACGGTGATCGGGGCCGGGAGCAACGTCTACGGTGCCGCCATGCCGCCCACCTACGTCCCCCCCTTCAGCTGGGGAACCGGGGACCGGCTCACGGCGTACCGGGTGGACAAGTTCTTGGAGGTGGCGGAGCGGGCCATGGCGCGGCGCGACGTGGCGCTGACCGAGGACCACCGCCGCCAGCTCCACGCCGCCTGGATGCGCGCCCGCGGCGGCGGTCCCGACCCTTCTCCCTCCTCCTGAACCATCCGCAGGACCCTTTGAAGGTCACCGTACTGGGGAGCGGCAGCCGCGGCAATGCGGTCCTGGTGGAGTCCGGCGGCGTGCGCCTGCTGGTGGACGCCGGCTTCAGCGGGCGCGACCTGGAGCGCCGCCTGGCGGCCGCGGGGGTGCCGCCGGACACGCTCACCGCCCTCCTGGTCACCCACGACCACACCGACCACACCCGCGGCATGGGCGTGGCCGCGCGCCGCTGGGGCGTCCCTCTCTACCTCACCGAGCTCACCCGCAGCGCCTGCCGCTCCCTGCTCGACGGCACCGAGGAGGTGCGCCTCTACTCCAGCGCCTACCCGGTTGAGGTGGGCGGGCTCACGGTGACGCCCTTCCTCACCGTGCACGACGCCATCGACCCGGTGGCGGTGACGGTGATGGAGACGGCCACGGGCGAGAAGCTGGGAATCGCCACCGACCTGGGGCGCTCCACCGCCACCATGCGCCACGCGCTGCGCGGCTGCGACGTGCTGGTGCTGGAGAGCAACCACGACGAGGTGATGCTGCGCGAGAGCGCCTATCCCTGGTCGGTGAAGGCGCGCATCGGGGGGAGCCACGGGCACCTCTCGAACCGGGCGGCGGCCGAGCTGGCGCGCGAGCT